>JAAZVO010000084.1 GCA_018623405.1 Crocinitomicaceae bacterium | reverse complement strand
GTGGGGTAGTTTTCGTAAAATTTACGAATGTTGTCAGGGTTTGGCATATTGTCGATAACATACCCTTGGTTAAGCAGATTGTCTTCTGCGAAGTCATCTGAAACTCTAGTTAAAGATAAAGTATCTCCTGCAATAGGATAAATATAGGGCTGCACTACATAGGCTCCAAAAGACTGCGCTTTTTTATCTCTTACCTTGTCTTTAGATCGAACTTGAGCACCTGTTTTTATGTAGCCTTTATTTCCTAAAAATCTAAAAGGAACTTTGGCATTTATAAAGGTGGTTAAGTTTTCATCAATAGTAGTATTGTCTTCAAAGAGAAGCTTATCCATTTCATAATTGTCATAATCAAAGGCACCATCAGAGCCTGTAACATCAGGAAATGTAGCTCTTGGGTAAAGCGGATCGTCAAGGTTGAACTTTATGGCAATGGCCTGACCGGGATTATCAAAGATGGCTTCTAAATAATCAGGCTCAGACTCAACTGCTCGTGCTAAAGCAAGTTCATAATCCAATTCTAAGAAATCAAATGTGTGTTTTGAGCCCATGTTCAAAGTTGAGATTTGCTGTATTTTTTCTCGATCTCGCACATCGTGTTCTACTCCACCATACAAGTAGTACCTTTCTGAAAGTGCATCATCTAGAGTATAAACTTTTCTTCTTCTTGTTTCATGATCAGAAAAGTTGTTGTACATACCTGTAATGTAAAAGTTGGTATGGTCTCCCCAGCGATAATCTAAGGTGGTGTTTAAACCGGTTCTTTTTCTAGTAACATCGTAATGCCTAAGTTGTACTTCTCTATATTGAAGGTGATAGTTTTGTTTTCCAGTATCTCCAAAAAAGGTATTTTTTTCATAGTCAAACTCTATATTATCCGCACCTTGTTTACTGTAATAATAACTTCCATTTACAATTATTCCTAAATTTCCTTTTCGTTGTTCAAATGAAAATTGAAGGTTTGAGTTTCCTGTTTTTCGAAGGTTATTAAAGCCGCCTGAAGCAGATGCTTTAACTACTGAAATACTATCTTGAGCTTTTTTGGTGATGATATTTACAGTGCCGCCAATTCCGTCAGCATTCATGTCTGGGGTCATAACTTTTGTAACCTCAATGTTTTCAATTTGGTCGGCATTAATTACATCCATGCCCACATACCTTACATCACCTTCAGGCGATGGAATTTGCACTCCATTAACATTAAATACTGTAAACTCTGGAGGGGTGCCCCTTAGCTGAACGAACCTGCCTTCGCCTTGGTCTCTTTGTAATGTAATTCCTGCAATTCTTTGCATTGCATCAGCGGCAGTCATATCAGGGAATGATTCTATTTGCTCTGCAGACACAATGGTTTTTATGTTTTCTGCATTTTTTTGAGTTTGCATGGCTTTGGTTTGTCCCAAAGCTCTTCCGGTAATTGTTACACCTTTAAGTTCGGTGAAGGATGGCGCTAAGGTTTTTTCGAAATAGTATTTGGGCTGCTTTGCAAAATCGTGGGCTATTGCCTGCTCTTGGTAGCCCATAAAACCAACTTTAATGGTTTGCTGTGTTGCCGGAAAACCTGAGATAATAAAAGTGCCATCGGGTTCGGTTTGAGTGCCTATGGTTGTGCCTTCAATGTACACATTGGCTCCGGGCATGGGCTTTCCGCTTTGTCCGTCAAAAACCTTTCCTGTTAAAACCGTTTTGTTTTGACCTAAAACATTTAGGCATAAAACAGCAAGTAAAATGGTTAAAGTTTGTTTCAAGGGAGAAAAAAAGCAAAAGGAGCCTAGAAAGGCTCCTTTAATTATTAATGAGAAATAAATTATCTAACAACTATTTTTTCGCTGAAAGTTTTTCCGTTTTCAGTTAGTTGAACTAAGTACATTCCTGGTTTAGCAGAAAAAGGTAAAGCTGCTTGGCCTGAAGATAAGTTATATTGGTTTACCATGTTTCCAAGCAAATCAAATACAGTTACTTCAGCTTTATTAGCAGTAGGTCTGCTTATTTGAATAGTATTTGAAAATGAATTATGGAAAATGTTAATAGGTTGCTTTGCTAACTCTCCTGTTCCTGTTAAACCGTTGTAATAAATTGCTAAGAAAGGAACTCTTTCAGGGTGGTTTTTGCCATCCCCTGGGTTTCCTTGAGGGTCAGTATCGTCTGGGTCAGCTATATTTTCAAACGCATTAAATTCTCTTGCATTTTCATCAGTACTAGGTCCTTGGTCTTTTCCTTTTAAGATTAAGGCTAAAGCATTTCCATTGCTCCATCCCGGACGGTTAACTATCTCTTGAATAATTGAGCTGATGTCCGGAGTTCTATATGCTGTCCAAATTACCCACTCCTCATCAACCAACCAATTTACTGAGGCTGCGGTGGCAGGTCTATCAGTTAAAAGATACATGTCGTTAAAGTTGGTAGAATCAAAAGTTAAAGCATTGTCTGTAGCTTCACCAACAATATCCAGGTCAGCAACATCGGTTGCTAATTTTCCTTCGTGAGTATGGAAAATAATAAAGGCAGAATCAATTGTAGCACCTTGATCAATTGTGATATCAGTAAACCTTAGGCCAAGAGTTAAGATGTTCTGATCGTCTGGAGCGCCTTCCCAACCTGCATCTAGGTCATCATCATAAGGAGAGTCAACCTCATCGTTTTCTTGTTCAGCATCATCAGATGAAAGATTTAAGGTAACGACAGTTCCATTATCTAAGGTGTCGGTAATTTGACCACCTGTGGCTCTAATTGGAACATATAACTGGGCTTGAGCACCAATAATAAAAAGGAAAACAAATAGTTTTGAAAGTAAAAGTTTTTTCATAATAAATTGATTAATAGTTTAATACAAATCAACTTATAGGATTTAACCTTTAGCTTATCTTAAGTTTACTTGTCAATTATTGGTTAGTGAAGCCCGTATGAAATTACTGTTAATATGACAAATGACATTTTTATTCATTGGCATTGGATTGTTTAAATTCCTCAAAAAGTGTCAAATTCATTAATATCAGCAACATTCCATAAAAGATGTCTTCAACGGGAATGGTGCCTAACCTAATGCCTAAATTTTCCTCGTTGTTGTACCAAACCACAGGTGATTCAATAAGACTTCCTGTTAAAATGCCATTAACCAGAAAAACCCCCAACAAAGCGACTACATACGAAAAATAAAAGCGACCTAAATAATTGGGTCTGATGATGAAATAATGAATTAATAAAAACCCTCCACAAAAAAGAAAATTCCAAAAGGTATATGCCTTTTCATGGTTTCCTATAGCCGAGGCAATTAAACTTAAACCCAACAGCAAGCTAAATGGTTTGCCCATTAACTTAAGGTAATCCTCTTTTACAAATCGGTTTAATACTTCGTAAATGAAAATACAGGAGTATGGTATGGTGATAAAAAAGAGCCACTCTTCTATTGGCAAATGCAAAATGTCTATTCCAACTAAATAATCAGGATTAAACCCCCAAACACCATTAATGGTGAAAATTACATCCCAAATAATGAAGAAGGCACCGGTTATAGCTATGGCTTTAAATAATGCGCCCCAATTGGCTTTATAGTTAATGTATTTTTCTTCAAAGCTTCGCCAAAAGGGAATGGATATGGTAAAAATATTGAGCCCCAAATAAAGGAACTTAGACTCTAACCACTCCATGTTATCTTTTTGCTGCTTTTTGAGCTTCTTGGTGGAATTTTTTAGGCACTACTAACATTCCAAATACTTCACCATCTTCTTTATTGAGGTGTTTGTGGTGAATTTTATGCGCTTTACGTAAAGCCCTGAAATAAGGGTTTTGAATTTTATCGAACCACTTAAACCTTCTGTGAATCAATACATCGTGAACCAAAAAATAAACTATGCCATAAGCTAAAATACCTAAACCAATATACAACCTGAAGTCGTTGCCATTCATCATTCCAAACATGTTAAACAACCAACTCGGGATAGCGAATATTAAAAAGAAAGCATCATTTTTTTCAAAGAAGCCCGGCTCAGTTTGGTGGTGGTCTTTGTGAAGTAACCATAAAAAGCCATGCATTACAAACTTATGGGTAAACCAAGCCATAAACTCCATAAACCAAAAGGTTCCAAAAAAGATGAGAAAGTTAATTAGTAGTTCCATGGTTAAGTAAAGTTAATGATGCTAAAGAAAATCAACTGTATGAAATACAACCATTTGCCAGTTTTGTTTTGAGGCTTTCCAATAAATCTCCAAAAAACTATGTGCATGACGTAAGCAATAACAAACCAGGCCAAATAATTGGAAAATGGAATATTTGCCGTTTGCCAACTCCAAAACCCAAGCTCTATGGCGGCAGGTTCTAAAGCAAGATCAAACAACACCATAAAGGCTGCTCCAACCAGGGCTTGGATAAATGGATTTATTTGCACCACCATTAAGCCAGCGGTACAATAAATTAATAAAGCCCAATTTAATCCGATAATTAAGGGAGTGCCCCAAATTTTTGGACCCAGGTTTTCGCCGTAACTGTACACTCCAAAAGGAAAACCGGTATTTACGCCCAAAACTTCAACACCAAAGCCTGCCAAAAAAACACCTGATAAAACCCACCATAATTTAGCATTTGGTTGATGATGATTATACAGCAAAACACCAAAACTTAGCAACAAGGTTAAGGGTGTTAAGGGAGCTACAAAATTTTTTAGAGGAGTGAGCAAGCCAATTGCGCCAACTGCATAAACAATTATGAGAAGAGTTAGCGAAAGTTTAGTTTTATTTTTTAGCAGTTCCTTCAAGCTGTTGGTGTTAAATCATCTACAATTTTTGCTGATAGCAAGCACAAAGGTATGCCTCCTCCGGGGTGAACACTGCCACCAACATGAAACAGGTTTTTTAGCTTTCTATTAAAGTTAGGGTGTCTTAAAAAAGCTGCAAACTTGTTGTTGCTTGCTGCCCCATAAAGAGCGCCTTGGTATGAGGAGGATTTAGATTCAATGGTTCTAGGTTCTAGAATTTCCTCAACCTCAACTAATGGGGTAATATCTGTTTTTAAAACCTTATTTATTTTCTGAATGATATGTTCTCTTGCAATAGGAATCATATTATCCCAATCTTGACCAACATTTGCAGGAGAATTAATCATCACAAACCAATTTTCACAACCTTTTGGGGCATCATTTACTTCATATTTTGAGGTAATGTTGATGTAAACAGTTGGGTCGTGATACAATGTTTTCTGTTGGAAGAGGTGATCGAATTCAGCTTTGTAGTTTTCTGAAAACAAAATATTGTGTAGGTCTAATTGAGGAAAATCTTTCTTAATTCCCCAATAAAAAATTAAAGCGCTGCTGCTGCGCTCTTGCTTTAAGGTTTTTTCAGGAGCTTTTTCTTGTGGTATTAGCTTTCTGTAGGTGGGCACTACATCCATATTGGTAACATACAAGTCTGCAGTTTTTACCTCACCATTAATAATTGCTCCTGTTACCTTTCCATTATTTGTTTCGAGCTTTTCTACAGGCGAGTTGAAATTGAATTCAACTCCTAAATCTTTTGGTAACTGCACCAAACTTGTGGTTATGGCATGCATTCCACCATGAGGTAAAAATGTTCCGATGCCATGTTCTAAATGCGGAATAACATTTAATATACCGGGAGCCAAATATGGCGAAGAGCCATTGTAGGTAGCATACCTGTCGAATAATTGGGTGAGCTTTGGGTTTTTCAACATTGCATTTGCTTCATGCATTGTTTTATATAAATCGTATTTGGGGAGGCGCAATAAAGCATCAGCAACTTCTTTAGAAAACCAAGTAGAAGTTTTATGAAGGCTTTTTTCCATGAAAATTTTACCTGTTTTTTGATACAGGAATTGGGCATGCTTTAATTTGTTTAGTACAACTGATTTAGATACATCAAAGGTTTTTGAAGCCTCTGAGGCGAACTTTTCAGTTTCAGCATGAGCTTTAAAGGTGGTGCCATCTTCCCAAAAATAATGGCAGGCAGTTTCCATTTTTTGGTAGTTAAAATGGTCTTTTGGGTTTTTTCCTGCCAATTTAAAAAGCTCATCAATATAATGGGGCATTGTAAATAGTGAAGGTCCTGCATCAAATCGGTAACCTTTTTTTTCGAAAGCGGTTAATTTACCTCCGGCGTAGCTATTGGCTTCAAATACTTTTACTTGGTAGCCTTTTATGGCCAAACGAATAGAAGTTGCCAAACCACCAATTCCGGCACCAATAATTAAAGCTGTTTTTGTGTTCAAGGTATTAAGCTTCTCCCGCAACGGGCATTTCGCAGGCCAATTCTAAATAATTTGGGCGATCTGAGGCTTGTTTATGCCTGTAAGCACTTAAAACTTTGTTTTTATGATACAAGAAAACACCCGGCATTTGCCAAGCATCACCTTTGGCAGGACCTACCAAATGGCCTTTAAATAAACCACTTAATACAAACCTTAGCCAAACTTTAAAGCCTAGAACCTGATTGAATGAGCCTGTTTCTAATCCAAAATGGTTGTAAAGCTTTTTCATTGGGTCAGAGATATGATCAATACCATCTAAATCATAAATCTTAAAGATTTCCTCAGCGTAAGCTTCAGGCATCATGTGTACAAAAACTATTTTAACGCCTTTTTTCTCTAAGGTCTCTTTTCGTTCTTGAATATCAGCTAATGTTTCTCTACAAAAAGTACATCCAAAATGGCGTAAAAACACCAAAAGCAATTTATGCTCTTTAGAGTAAGTAGAAAGTCTGAAACCTTTATCTGTTATTAGATCAACCATAAACCTATCTTGCTTCTCGAATACTTTAGGATAGTTTAAAAATACTGTGCTCAATTCAATAATTATTGGCGTAAAAACTATTGAGTCCCATAAATGTTCAATTAGTCAACCAAAATCTAACAAGAAGATTAAATTTTTTGTTTACGAATGTTTCAAAATAAGCTTGCAAAGTATTTTCTAATTTGGTTTGGAGCCATGGTAATTATCCTTGCGGTAACCTTTCCTGAACACCGTCCTGTAGATTTTACGAAACCCAATTTTAGAGTTGCTCAGCCAGACCTTTTGTATTTTAAAAATTTAAGGGCCTATTATTATTTTGAAGGAGAAGACAAGGCTTCAGGATATAAAATTTTAAAGTTCAAATCTTTTTATAAGGATAGTTCAAACATTCCGTCTTTAACTTTCTCTATTTTCCATAATTGGAGGCAAGATGAAGCTTACATTATGACAATGTGGATGGATAGCGTTGTGTTTAATGAGCCCTTGAATTTACAATGGATTGGGGAAGGTGAAAATGGTGAAATATCACTTCAGGAATTTAATAGCGAGGCAAATTTCAGGTTTGCCGGTGAGTTGTATAGCCATTTAACTGCAAACCATGAGCTTAAACATAAAGGCGTTTCTATTTTTAATACGCCTCAAAAAAAGGCGGCAATTAAAACACTAAAAGACTATTTTAAATTGGTTGGTAAAATTTATTGATTTTGGTAATGTGCTGATTTTTATTATTTTATATGAAAATCAAATCATTATGAAAGCACAATATTTACTTATACTTTTTATTTTAATTTCTAATAGCGTATTTGCTCAGAATTATACGGATGTTGAGGATGTGGATAAGTTTAAAAAGTACGAAACCTACTTAATGAAAACGCAGCCTCATCAGTTTGAAAAGGTTGAGATAGTGAGTATTTCTCCCGTAAACAACAGTTTGAAGATGGTTAGTTATTCTTCTGAAAATGGGAAGCACCAAGCATTAGTTAATGCAGCTAGAAAAGACCTCTTGTTAATAGCAAACTATTCAATTATTGCTGAAAGTGAAGTTCCAGAGGTTGTTTTAGATAAAATAGAAACTGAATATCCTAAAAGTGAGCCAGTTAACTATTTTGCTGTGACCCAACCTTCAACAAGCAATTATTTTGCTGTTGATTTAATGGATGACAAGGAAATAATAAGATTACATTTTGATGAGCTTGGAAGACAAAAACAAAGCCCTTACTAATTTAATTTCCATTGCTTTTTCATTACAATAGG
Organism: Crocinitomicaceae bacterium; assembly: GCA_018623405.1. Classification (GTDB taxonomy): domain Bacteria; phylum Bacteroidota; class Bacteroidia; order Flavobacteriales_G; family Salibacteraceae; genus JAAZVO01. The sequence continues at coordinate 1,996 of JAAZVO010000084.1, read as the reverse complement.
GTGAGGATAGTTTCCTCCTAAACTCACATCAGCAAACTGAAGTTCAGCCGGGGTGGATGTCCAAGGCATAATAGCATGGTTGGTTGAAAGGCTTTGTAATTGTGGCAACCACGTTTTGATATACCCAGCCTTTTCATCATAACGTTGGGCTTGAGAAATCACGTTAAACCATCGGTCTCGTGGGTCGTTCCCTACTCCTGAAACATAATTCCAATTTCCCCAATTAGAGCATACGTCATAATCAATTAATTGATGTTCAAAATAGGCAGCACCTGCGCGCCAATCAATGTTGAGGTCTTGCGCTAAAAAACTAGCTACATTTTGTCGGCCTCGGTTGCTCACAAACCCGGTGGCATTTAGTTCTTTCATGTTGGCATCTACAAAAGGAACTCCTGTTTCGCCATTGGCCCATTTCCAAAAGTGTTCTTCATCAAATTGCCAATCTGCTTTAATCTGTTTAATTCCACCTTTGATGAAAGGCTTTTTTCCATGCATTTGCACGGTAAAAGCAAAAAAGTCGCGCCAAATTAATTCAAAAATGAGCCAATAGGTAGAGACATTTTTCTTTACTTCTTTTTCAAATTGTTGTACTTCCCAATAGATAGTACGCGGCGATAGAAAACCCCACGCCAACCAAGGCGAGAATTTGGATGAATAATCCATGCCGAGTAACCCATTACGGGTGAACTTGTAGTTTTTGAGCTGCTCCGTTTCCCAAAAATAATGTTGCAATCTATCAAGACCGGCTTGTTCTCCACCTTTGAAACTGAGGTCGCCATAATTATGTTTTTCACTTCTTCCGATAGCCATCGGAATTAGGTCATTGTGCGATTGGGTATTGAGAGAGTCAAAACTTGGAATTTTACTTTCTTCTGTTACAGGAGAAGAGGGAAGCTTTTCTAGTGTTGGAAAAACGGGTCTTACCGTTGCTTTTTTCTCTACCTGTTTTCTAAACCCTGTAAATACTTTGGGTATTTTATTCCACTCGTAAGGAATATCATTTACATGAAATAAGGTTTGCCCGAAGTATTTTTTGTGGGTTATATCTGTTAGGGTTTCTTTTAATATTTTTTCTTCTTCAGATTCGTAAAATCCCATTTGCTTATGGTAAAACAAATGATTGGCGTTAACGTGTTGACAAAGTTTTACTACCTCTTTAACCGGATTTCCTACTTTGATGGTAAGCTGACTTCCTAGAGATTTTATTTTTCGTTGAAGCTCCTCTAACCCTTCTTTGAGGAATTGGTATTTGTGTTCGCCCATGCGCGAAAAGCCAAATTCACCTTCTTTAAACCAATCCTTATCAATCACATAAACACAGGTTAATTCTTCAGCTTTTGAAGCTTTAAATAGTGCTTCGTTGTCATGAACTCTTAAATCGTTACGAAACCAATAGAGGGCTTTCATTTTGAGAAATTTGCTTTAGTTCGTTTGCATTTTTCTGAGCAGTAGATTACATTTTCCCAATCCTTTTCCCACTTTTTTCGCCAAGTGAAAGGTCGGTTACAAACCGGACAAATTTTTTGAGGTAAATGTTCTTTTTTGACTCCTCGCATGGGTTAGTCGCAATTGCCATCGGGTTTCCAGCTTTCGCCTTCAACCACCTTCAGTTTTGGTTTTTCTTGAGCAGCTTGCCATTCTTCAAAAGCTTTGGCTAGGGTGTTCGTAAACACTTGGTCTTCTTGTGCTCCCGAAATGGCATATTTTTTATCAAACACAAAAAACGGAACCCCTTGAACCCCCAATTGCCGTGATTCTAGAATATCCTGATTTACCTCATCAGCAAATTGATTTGAGTTTAACGTGGTTAATGTTTCCTCTTTTGGAATCCCAATTGATTGACTTAATTCAGCTAAGGTGTTCAGGGCATCAGTATTTAACCCATCAGTAAAATAGGCTTTAAAAAGAGCTTCTTCTGCTTCCAATTGTTTGCCTTTAGTTTTGGCAAAATGCGTAAAACGATGCGCATTGAAGGAGTTGGCCACCACAGCATCAT
>JAAZVO010000001.1 GCA_018623405.1 Crocinitomicaceae bacterium | reverse complement strand
ATCTAGTTCTAACTGGTTGAAGCATTATTCTTTACCTTCTTTTGGGATTACTTTGTTAGTTTCTTGACTAAATTCTCTTGCAAAAACTTCACATTTATAAATCCAAACTTTAATTCCATTAATTATGCGTTATGCATCAGAAACCTGCAGCAATGTAAGCGAGGTAATTAAGGTATTTCAAAAAGTACCCTCACACATGAGTTACAACATAACGGTTTTAGATTCCACAGGAAGGTATGTTACTTTATTTGTTGCGCCTGATAGGGAAACAGAAGTTTTAGATTACCCCATAGGTACAAACCACCAAGGCCAAGTAGAATGGGAAGACTATGCCGAACTTACAGAAACTCGCGAAAGACTAGCCTACCTCGAAACTTGTTTATACAATCAATCAGAAACTAAAGAAGAGCTAATTAGGAAGTTTTTGGCCAAACCACTTTACAGTCAAAAGTTCGAAAAATCTTTTGAAACCTTTTACACTGCAATTTATAACTCATCCCAAAAAACAGCAGAATTACATTGGCCAAACAAATCAATTTGCCAAACATTTGATGCATTTGAGGAATCTAAAACTCAAATTTCATTCGGAACAAAATTTTCAGGAAAATTAACCCTGTAAAAAGCTCAAAAATCCTTTGTAAAATCTAGCTTTGCGGAAAATTCTACCATGCCCACACTTCAAGATATTCTAAACCTAGAAAACTATATAAATGGCGCTTATTATAATGAGGGCAACGGCAAAAACCTAGCTGTTTACGATAAATATGAAAACACGCTTATAGGTGAGGTTCCTTTTGTTTCTGAAGCTCAAATGGAAGAAGCTATTGCATCTTCTGTTGATGGATTTAACATCATCAGGAAGTGGAGTGCAGGAAAAAGGTCTGAATACTTAATGAAGCTAAAAGAAGCTTTTGAAAGCAAAAAAGAAGCTTTTGCCGAGTTAATTGCTTGCGAAGCGGGAAAACCTTTAAGCTATGCCAAAGGAGAAGTAGATAGATGCATAGTTACACTTGAAACAGCAGTACGAGAAGCCATTAGATTTTCGGGCGAAATGGTACCTCTAGATTATAACAATGGCGAAGGTAAAACAGCCTTTACCAAAAGATTTCCAATTGGACCAATTGCAGCAATTTCTCCATTTAATTTCCCTTTAAACCTTGCCTTGCATAAAATTGCCCCGGCACTAGCAGCAGGTTGCTCAATTACACTTAAACCTGCACCACAATCTCCTTTAACTGCGCTTGCATTTGCAAAATTGGTAGATGAAGTAGGTTATCCAGCAGGAGTGGTAAACGTGTTGGTGGCCGATATTCCTGAAGCAGAAAAAATGGTACGAGACGACCGGTTTAAGTTTTTCTCTTTTACCGGAAGCCCTCAAGTGGGATGGTATTTAAAAACCATTTGTGGTAAGAAAAAAGTAGCATTGGAGTTAGGCGGCAACGCTGCAGTTATTGTTGATGATAGCGCTAACCTAAAAGAAGCTGCAAAACTTACGGCAATAGGTGCCTTTTTGTATGCAGGTCAGATTTGTATTTCTACTCAACGTATTTTGGTGGTAGATTCTGTATTTGATGAGTTTAAAAGTTTGCTCACCTCAGAAATAAATGCAGTTGCAGCAGGAAACCCCATGGAATTAAAAAATTCGGTTGGCCCTATTATCGATAAAACGCATTTAAATAGAATTGATGATTGGGTAAAAGAAGCTGTTGAAAAAGGTGCTGAAGTTTTAGCAGGTGGAAAAATTTTAGATGAAGAACATAATATTTATGCTCCAACCCTACTTACCAATACAGGTAAAGGAATGAAGGTTTGCGATATGGAAGTTTTTGGTCCGGTAGCCACCATTGAAAAAGCCAAAAGTTTTGAAGATGCAATTGCCCAAACTAATGATTCTGTTTTTGGACTTCAGGCTGGTGTTTTTACCAACCGTGTTGACCACATGAAATATGCACATAAAGAATTAGAAGTTGGTGGCGTAATGATCAACAATATTCCGGGCTTTAGAATTGATAGTATGCCCTACGGTGGTGTAAAAGACAGCGGCTTAGGCAGAGAGGGGATAAAATATACTATGGAAGAAATTACAGAACCGAGGCTAATGGTTTATTAGCCAAAAAGTTTACCCAACCTATCTGAAAGACTAGGTTTATGAACTTGAACTAATGTCTTTTCAAAATTTAATTTTATTCTATTTAATTCAGCTTTACCCTGGCTCTTAAATAAGTGGTCCATTCTTTCTGCTATGTTCTCTAACAAGTCTAAGGGCTCTAACTTTTGATTCATAATTTTTTGGATTTCCCTAAATGTGTTAGTATTTCCAAATTGATGCTGAAAGTGGCTCATAAAAGAAAGAATCCAAGACTTAGTAAATGCTCTCCCATCATTAAGCTTTTCTTCTTTTATCAAGTAATGGGTCATAGTTTTGAAAAAGGCCAAGTTTTGATTTATGAATAGTTTATTCTCCATACAATACTCAAAAAAACAAAAATTGTAGGCATAAGGAATAGCGTGATTATATTTATCAGACAAAAATTTAATATTTGATTTTACACCACTTGCCTCTTTTTCGAAAAGCTCTTTACCAGCTTGATATAACTTAATATCAAGAGGATTCATTTCCATTATTTTTTGTTTTATATCATCAGAAATATCTTTTACTCTTGGTCTTTTAAAGGTAATTCTCTTTACTTCTATTTTCTTTCCCCAATCAATTCCTGTTACAGCCGAAAAATAGGAAAGTGACTTGCCAAATTCTTCAAATATTCCGATATGTATAGGAATCTCATGAATCGCATCAATTACTCTTTGCAGATCATCTTCTGTTAGTTTAATAGTAGAATACATTCTATTTCCTAGTAAGAATTTTAAAACTCCATTAGAAGTTTGGCTATTCGTCACATATTCTTCAAATGACTTTGGTTGGGGCTTTAGTAAATTCATAAAATCCCGTCTCTCTTTAATAAACGAATACTCAGACAATATTCTATCTACTGGATCTCGAAACATGGTAAAAACCCTGAAATCTTTATACTTTTCAAAAGATGATGGTCTAAAAATATCCCCTGTGTTGGAGATCATTGTTTTGCCATCTATATGTCTATAATTAAAGTCAGGGGTAGTTTGCCAATAAGTACCCTGCATGGCCGTATTAATTGTTGTTCCTCCAGTTTTAGGAATATGAATAAAAATAATCTTGTCTTTACCTGCTTTCATATCTCTTTGTTTCAATCACAATTCCCATTACTTCAGAAAAATTTAAAACTGCATGAGCAAACCTATGAGGAATATAAACGATATCGCCTGGTTCCTGAGTAAAATGGAAATAGCTTGAAATCGATTTCCCCAATTTAGGAACCTCCTTTTTAAACCAATCTTTTGAATGTGAACCCACAGGATAGTTTCTATTAAAATTCATTAATAAATCATACCCTTTTAAATCTTTTAATGGATCAGCATCAAACAAAACCCATGATTTTTTTCCATATGCCAAGTGATTGAACGCATCTCCATGATTGTGAGGCAAGGTTCCCGATTCTATTGGTGCATGGAAAAAGAAGTACCGATAAATGTCACTAAACCCATAAAGTTTATTAGGAATTTCAAGGTCTTTAAAAAACTTTGGTTTGGCCCCTTTTTTATAGTCTGTCAAGGAAAGAGTTGCAGAGTTTCTTTCCTCTAAAAAGTATTGCTTCAGGGTAGATCTCTTTTTTGAAGCAGCAGGCCTTGAATCATTAACTATAGTGCATGGTTCATTTCCTGCCATTTTCGAAATATATTCAATACTCCAATTGCGAAATATTGACCAATCTTTGATTCCTCCTTTTATCAATGCAGGCTTCCTTTGGGCAAAAAAGTTTTTTTCGAAATCACTTTTCGATAACTTCCCTAAATAAATCTCCGGAATTGGTGCAGGAGAGAGGTTCTTTCTAAAAAAGCTAAACATTAAACGGTAAAATTATTAGGGTCAATAAATTTATGATTAGTATTTGGTTGTTTTGAATAGCTTTTCAATTTTCCTAAACCAAATTCATATAATTCATAATCTAATTGATTGTTTTCCTTGATATAATCTAGATCATTTGATGAAATTTTTAAGTTCATCTGTTTTGGTGTTTTCTTTCTCATAATCAATTTTTCTGGGAGTTTCATTGCTGAGTTAATTTGAAAAAGACCTAAAAAAGATGAATAACTCTCAGTAATTCCAAAAAACATATTGGGTTGATTTAATATGTTTAAAAGAGATTGAAGCTCTTTCTCTTCAACTAATCTTGGATCTGCCAAGGGTCGACCTAATAAAAACTTAGATTGGTAATTTTGAACCTCAGGTAATCTGATATATTCAGAAAAAGATTGTGGCCTGAAACCAACCTTTTTTAAAATAGCAGCACTAGGGTTTTTATTCTTTCCATTTAAAATATGGAATTGAAAATTAAATTCCGATAATAATCTTGAGGCCGGCTCTCTAAGAATCATATAGAAGTTTGTTTTAGGATATTTATCTATTTTCTTTAAAATATACCGTCCTTCAAACTTTCTTTCTAGATCTTTAAAATCAACATGAAAAATTTCCAAGTCACCAATTACTTTGGTAACATGGGTAGGAATTTGATCATTTATTTGGTATTGCTCCTTTAAAGCACCAATAAGAGTAGATCCTCCTGTTTTAGGAATATGAAAAAAAACATTCCTCTTTAGTTTTCTTCTAAAAAGACCACCAAGAGGCATTATTTAAAGTTTTGGAATTTCCTTTTTATCTTCTCAGGAATAGCATCTTTATGCACCATAATATCAATGGTTTTTAACAAAACATACGCTTCAGAAGCATAAATAAACCCCTCTGCATCGTTTTTGATACCCCAAGAATTTTTCACGATGTAATATTTAGTGCCATTTTCATCTTTACACAACCCTGTAATATGCATTCCATGATCATCTTGAGTATTGTAGTTATCAAACTCTTGTTGGCGGTATTCTTGCGTAATTTCTCTGTTTTTGATAGGATTACTTAATAAAGAGTCTGCAATTTCTTTTTCATCAGAATTCCAATCATTTTCAGGCACAATGGCTACACCGTGTTTCCATGAAAAACCTCTCTCGCTAACATCTGCGCCCCAAGCAAACGAATAACCTTTAGAAAGGGCATACTCCATAATTTCTTGTAGCTCATTTAGAGGCACATTGTAAATTTCATCTAACATCCAATTATCAGGAATTTCAATGATAAACTTTTCGTAAAAAGGATGATGAGTGAAAGAGCCTATCTCAACATAATCATCCCAGTTTACACCTAGGTTATCAGCAAATTGACGTGGCGTAACAGTTTTGCCTTTGTAATCGAACTTATCGGGTTTTTCGCCCAAGTAAGCATCTAATACTCCTTCTACTGCACCTTTCCATTCATTTGTTAGTTTTCTGTTTGGATTTTTTACAACTACATCTACCATTGCTTTAAGCATGTCATCCATTTCCATGTGTACCGGAAACTCCTCACCTTTTAGCAATCCCGGATATGCCTCTTCAGGCATTAAACCATAATTTTTAGCTACGTAAAAAACATCGTGAAAAGCCCCACCCGGACCAAAGTTGAAATTACCATGCATTCTCACGTACTTTTCGGCTTTATCGCGATAGGTATTCCAAACAATAAACATCTCAGAAATATCCACAGGGTCTTTTCCCATTCTAAGCAATTCAGATTCTAAAAAAGAATTGGAAGAAAAACTCCAACAGGTGCTAGACCTATATTGATTCTCTACAGCAGATTTATCAACGTCATACAACACCTCTAATTCAAATCCTTTTTCATAAGTCATTACTTTTTCTTGCGCACGAATTGACAAGGATGAAATTATTGCTATAAAAATGAATATTCGTTTCATAAAATTAGTTTGCTCAAATATAAAGGCCAATAGGTTTTTAACCCTAAATTTTTGATGGTTGGTTATGCTTTTTCAAGCTTCCTTTTTCTTGCCTTTAACCATGCATTGGCAAAAATGGTAGATAAAATAATTAATGCTCCTGAATAAAAGCCTAATCCCATTTTCTCATCATCTCCAAAGAAAATTAGAGCCAAAATAATTGCATAAATTGGCTCCATGTTTATGGAAATACTAACTGTATAGGGCGACAAATATTTTAATACCTCAACACTTACCACAAAAGCAAAAGCAGTACATATCAACCCTAAAATTAAGAGATACAATAGGTCTAAGCCCTGAGGGAATTCAAACACGGTGTGTATTCCTCCGGTTATTAGTAAATAAACCGAAATACCCAAAACACCTCCTAGCATTTCGTAAAATGAAATAATTCGAGGCCTGTCGTTTTTTACCAATACGCCATTTAATGTTCCGAATGTAGCAGCTAAAAATGCTGCTATCAAAGCATATATTATTCCTAGTCTGTACTCAGGTTCAAAATTGAAAATTAGGGTTAACCCAATAATTACCAATGCACCTAAAAAAACCTCGTAGGGAATAATTTTTCTTTTGTAGAAAAGCGGCTCAATAAACGATACAAATAAAGTGGTAGAGCTTAAACATGCTAAGGTTACCGAAACGTTTGAAACCTTAACAGCCTCAAAAAAAAACACCCAATGCCCGGCAACCACAAAACCCACTACAATGTATTTTAGGGTTTTCTTAAATGAGAAAGTAAACTTGATACTTGAAAAAGCAATGTAAATGCCAATACCGCAAAAAGCAATTAGCATTCTGTACCAAACCAATGCAGATGAGTTTAGGGTAATTACCTTTCCTAAAATTCCGGTAAACCCCCAAATAAGCACAATAAAGTGCAATAGCAAATGATTTTTGTACTTATCAATAAAGCTATTCATTGGAAGGTTTTTCAGTTTTCTTCTCCATTTTGGTAACTCCACCTGAAACAATAAACTTCATAAAATCTGCAGCTTTTACATTTACCGGAGTAATGTTTTTTGACGGCACAATAATTACGTATCCTGAAAAGGCATAAGAATGAGGACAATAAACTGCCACTTTATCACCTTCAATTCCAACCTTTTCTAAATCTTCACTTGTAACAAAACCAGGTTTTTCAATCTCTTGTTCATCGCTAATTTTAACCAAAACCGGTTGGTTAAATGATTTCTTTTTTCCTACAAATGCCCCAACTAAATCGGCTAAAGCTGTATAAATTAATTTTAGCAAAGGCGCTCTATTTATAAGCTTTTCGAAATAGTTAATTATGGGTTTGGCAATAATTGTATTGGCTAAAAAACCAACAAAGGTGAGTCCTGAAACTAATATTAATATACCTAGACCTGGATATTCGAATTGAATAATGCCATCTAAAAAAGAAAACAGATATAGGATAAGTAAAATGGTTCCTGCTATTGGCACAACAAATAGTAAGCCTTGAATAAAGTAGCTCGCTAAACCTTTCAAGATTAAACTAATGGTATTTTTCATTTTTTTAATTGGTCGCGTTTTGATTTTGGGAGCTTAGATACTACTAAATCGTATGAGTGATTTATCCAATGCTTTAATTGTTTATCTCCCAAATCGCGGTTTACATAAATAGTATTCCAATGTGTTTTATTCATGTGCCAACCCGGCTCTACGGCATCAAATTTTTCTCTAAGCTCCATGGCAACAATAGGGTCACACTTAACATTAAATCGCTCAAACAACTCTATTCCGGCAGCTGCAAACATTTTACCTGAAACCTTTAAAACCAAAGTGTCAGGCCCAAATGGTGTTTCTTCAGTAACACCATTTTTAGATAAACAATATGCCCTAAACTCTTCTATATTCATGCTTTTTGCAATTCAAAAAGTACAGGTCTACTTGGGGAAGCATCATTTTCGAAAGCTGCCACCTGAAGGTTTAAAAGATATAGGCCATCCAAAATACTATCATCAACATAAATAAACTCTGTTATGGTAGCATCGTACCTAATGTTGCCTTTTGTATTCCAAAAAGCATGGTGTGAGGCAAGCGCACCTCCATCAACTTCTTTATCTACTGAGGGCTGATCAATAAGCAAATGCTTAATACCCCAATCTACCAATAACTTGGTTGCCTCAACATCTAAAAAGGGAGGGTTTGTATTTGAAAGATCTTTATTTGGGATACCATTCGGTAAAGTTCTAATCACAATTGCTTCAATACCATTAATTAACTGAGCTGATTCAATTTGTCCTCTTGTGATTACTAAATCGTTTCCTATAGGTTGAGGAGCAACACTTATTACTTGTGCAGGAAAGAAAAACTGCTTTAAGTTTTGATTTACAGAATGTACTTTTTCTGTAATGTGGCCAACACATTCGGTATGCGTTCCATTACCGTGAGGGTTAAAACAAATATCCCTAAAATTTACACTACCACCTAAGGCAACAGCTCCAATAAAACCATCTCCCTCTACCGGTTTTATGGTAGCATCATTAACATACCATGCTTTTACCCACTTTTTTTTAGATCCAATGGGAATTGAAATATCTAAAGGCTTTGATAGGTTTACTTGATAGGTTGAATTAAAAACTTGAAGGGTTGATATCATGCCATAAAATTACATTATTGCATTGGCTTAAACTTGAAAAAGTTCTGCTGCGATGCCGTCTGCCTTAAACCAATATTCATCATTTAAAACGTAACCTTTTTCTTTCTTGAGTAAAACCGACTTACTTAGTAATGGATTTAATTCTCTTTGAAAGGCCTCTGCCATTTGTTGAGGGAATTTTTGAAGTCCTTCAAAAGTGATTCCCCATTTGGTTCTGAGGCCTGTTAAAATAAACTCATTGAATTTGTCTTTTGTGCTAAGGGTTTCTTCTTGATGAGGTAATTTATTTGCAGCTAGTTGCTTTAGGTAACTACTGTTGTTAGCAACATTCCAACTTCGGGTGTTAAGGTTATAAGAATGTGCCGATGGACCAACTCCTAAATATGGTTTTCCCAACCAATAATTACTGTTGTGGTTGGAGTAAAACTGTGGCTTTCCGAAATTTGATATTTCGTAATGATGAAACCCTTTGGTTTTTAAGAAATTCCTTACGAGTTCAAAATGCTTTGCCGCAACTTCATCATCTAAGTTTGGAGCTTTGCCTTTGCTAATTAGATGATGCAAGGCAGTCTTAGGCTCAACAGTTAGCGAATAAGTTGAAACATGTGGAACTTGTAAACTATCAATCTTATTTAAGTTTTCTTCTAGCTGATTTTCTGTTAGTTGTGGAAAACCGTAAATTAAATCTAGGGTAATGTTATCAATTCCAAGGTTTTGAGCCGTTTTTACTGCATTAAAAGCTTGATTTGAGTTATGAGAGCGATTAAAGAATTTTAAGTGCTCATCAAAAAAAGATTGAACTCCAATACTTAACCTGTTTACTCCAAAACTTTTTAAACTATTCAACTTATCTGCAGTGATATCATCAGGGTTTGCCTCAACAGTTATTTCAGGAAACTCAACCACCTTAAACTCTTTGAAAATTTCATCAAAAATTCTTTCGAATTGGGAGTGCTTTAACAAGGTTGGCGTTCCACCTCCAAAATATATAGTTTCTACAGGCTTATTTTCAAGATAAGCTCTTCTAAGCTTTAGTTCTTTTACTATAGCCTCTGTAATTGCTTCCTTTTTTTTTAGTAAAGTTGAAAAGTGAAAATCGCAATAAATACATGCTTTTTGGCAAAAAGGAATATGGAGGTAAATTCCTGCCATTACTTATTTAGTAAAATCCTAAACGTGGTTCCTGCTCCAAGTTTGGTAGCTTTAACCCATATTTTTCCTTGGTGGTAAGATTCAATAATTCTTTTAGAAAGCGATAAACCTAGTCCCCAACCTCTCTTTTTGGTGGTAAAACCGGGTTGAAAAACAGTTTTTTTCTGTGATTGTGAAATTCCTTTACCTGTATCTTCAACATCAATAAAAATTTGATTTCCTATTTCTCCAATAGAAATGGTAAGGCTGCCCTCCCCTTCCATAGCATCTATGGCATTTTTGCATAGGTTTTCTATTACCCATTCAAATAATGGAATATTTACACGCGCCAAATAATCTTCAGTTGAAGCATGTTGAATGGTGAATTTAACCTTCTGAGATGATCGAGATCTAATGTATCTAATTGCATGTTTAATTACTTCAACCATGTTTTGTTGAGTAAGTACCGGGGCCGACCCAATTTTTGAGAACCTGTCTGTTATCGTTCCTAATCTGGCAACATCTTTTTCTAATTCTTCAACCATTTTAGGATCACTGTTTTTGGCCTTCATTAACTCTACCCAAGCCATTAATGATGATAATGGTGTACCCAATTGGTGAGCTGTTTCTTTAGCCATACCCACCCATACTTGGTTTTGTTCTGCCCTTCTGGAGTTGCTAAATAAAAAGTAGGCAATAAGCATAAAAACACCAATTACGCCAAACTGAATAATTGGATAGTACTTTAGTTGTGTTAAAATCCAAGAATCTTGGTAAAAAATATAATTGTAGTGTCCTTCAGTAAGTTCTATTTCAATTGGAGGGTTTTCTTGACTCATATCCATGATTATTTCTTCCATGGTAGATTCATCAACTTTTCTGTTTTCTAAGTTTCCATGAGCCAAAATTCTAGTTCTTGATGAGTCTGTATAAATTACCGGAACAGAAACCGCATTGCTTACTACTTCACTAATAAAACTTTGTTCAAGGTCTTTAAATACCTTTTGGAGTTCAGAAAAAAGTTGGGAATCTTTATAATAAACAAAGTCTTTTTGATTTCCGAAATAGTTTATCTCAATTGGCTCGTATTTAGAAGCCATTATTACCAACTGTTTTAATAATGAATCTTCGTTTGATGATATCAGAGAGTCGAGATTTCGAGTGGTTTTAATGTTTTTTTCTTCATCTACCAAAATAACAGGCACAGTGGTATTGTTGGTAACCACTTTGCTTAAAAAAAGATAGTCGGGATTAAAGTTTGGGTCGGGGTTGGTTAAACGCTTTATTGCTTCAACATACAACTCTACCTTCTTGCGCTCTTCATTTCTTAACTTATCGAAAAGCTTATCGGTATAATTTACCAAGTTGGCCTTTTTTTGAATTGCTTCTGCCCAAAGCTGAACTTTGGTGCGCTCTTCTTTAGAAATACGATTTACAATAATGCTAGAATACCATAACGAACTTAATACAATTAAAAGGGCCAATACAAAAAGTACCCTTTTCCACATCAATTTACGTTGGTATATATTCAAGCTTAATTGCTTAAAAAGTTATGAATTGTATTGAGGTATTCTTCAAACCCCATAGCAGGCGGAATACCCATTTCGCCGCCATGGTCTGCTCCTGGAATTCTATGAAACTCGCTATATGGGCCATTGTAATTCTTATAAATTATTTCACCATTTGAGATTTTTAAATAATCATCCTCCTCGCCATGCAATAAGCAAAACGGTTGATTAACCTTTTTTATTTCCTCTGCATTGGCAAAAGAAATATCAGTAATGTATTTAGTGTTGAAATTTATGAGCGTAGATTCTTGACCCAGGTTTTGGGCAGATGCAAACGGAGCTTCTAAAATCAGTTTTCTAGGCTTAAACTCATCAAAATTTGCAGCTGTATAGGTAGAAGGGGCCGTACCAAGACTAAAACCATAAATAAAAACCCTGTTATTATTTGCTCCTTGACTTTGTAACCATCTTAGGCAAGCCTTTACATCTTCAATCATTCCTTGCTCGGTTGGAGTACCTTCTGATTTACCATAGCCTCTATAATCCATCTCCAAAACCCCATAACGATGTTTGCCACCACAATGGGCTAATAATTTTACTCGCGGCCAATAAACATCCATATGAAGGCTTTGCCCATGGCAATAAACTATAATACTATCTTGGTTAATGGTGGTAACATCTCCTACATAGATTGCAGCAATATTGGTGGCTTCAGATTCATCTTCTCCTTGTGATTGTAAGGTTAATTCAGTTACCATACTCATATCAACATCATACATCCCATCAGGCAACGGAAATTCCGGATCTTCTTCATATTCATCAAACTTGTATTCTTCTAAAGTTTCGTTGATGAAAGGAACATCATCTAACCTGGCACATCCTTGAAAAGCTATTGATAAGCCAAAAACCATCAAACTAAAAACTAAAAACTTTAATTTTTCTTTTCTCATTTTCCGAAGGTTTTAATCAGGTTAATGTATAGGCCAGTGGCTCCGTTATTGCCAAATACACTGCGATAAGGAACAAATACAAATGAATTATCCTCTCCCGGAGCCAAAAATTTAAGCTCAGTTTGTAATTGCCATGTTCCAAACTTGGCGGCATGTCCAATTTGAGGGTTAAATAAAAACCGCTTTAAAGTTGCCTCTCCATAAGCCCTGTTTGCTTGAGGCTCAAACCAGTTGGTAGCCCCTGCATAAAAATAATTGTTCCTTTTTCCATAATTCCAATAAGCATTCACATCTAAACGAGGCCAAAAGTTAGTAGCATCTGCACCTGGCCTTGAAATAAAAGTAATTGCAGGCGAAACACTTAGATTGGGTTGAATACCCGTTTGGTTTAGTAGCTTAAAGGTTGCGCCTGCATCGAGGTGTAGGTTTCCAAAAAGTAAGGAGGTAGTGTGTAAACCTCCATAAAGAGTTTTAGTAGAGTCTAAACCATAACCATAGCTAATGCTACTCATAGGTGTTGGAATTATTAAACCACCAAACTCAATTAATTGCCCACCCAAGTCTAACGCTACAGCGTGTTGGCCTTTTTCCAATGGTTCAACAAATCGGGAGGGGGCGCATGAAAAAGCCCATATCCCAATAAAAAAAACTAAAAATTTCTTCATCTTATTTTCTAATTATCCTCAAACCTTCTCTTACAGAAAGCGGTGCAAAATCGTTATTTTCAATAAATTGCTCAACAATATTTGGTTTGGTTTTTCCATATTCTCTTAAGGTCCACCCAATTACTTTTTGAATAAAAAACTCTTTTGAATTAGCATGCATAAGGCAACCTTTAAAAAGAAGCGCTTCGTTGGTATTTTCTTTATACTTTAATTGAAATAGGATTCCCATTCTATTTACCCAAAGGTTTTCATGGTTAATCCAACGTTCTCCAAAATGCTCAATATTTTCAGGAAACCTTTTCAATAATTCTCCTGATAATCGGGTGCTAATGTAATCTACCGTATCCCACCATGATTTTTCTTGAACTAACCCTTCAAAATAAAGCAGATGGTCTGGAGTCATTTGCTTTAAGTATTTCACCAAAAAATCTAACCCAAAGTATTGCAACTCCCTTTTGGGGTGGGCCCAACAAGCATTAACAACATTGGTAATATCATTTAAAGGTGGTAAAACTTCTTTAGTAAGAAAGGGTTTTTGAAGCTCGGCTCTGTAGGCTTGCTTTAATCCGTAAAACTCAAATTTATTTTTGAGGTAACGAGACATCTGTTTTGCATTTGCCTCATCGCCATTAATCTTAAAAATATTTGCTACCTGTTTTACGAGGTTATTCATGGGTTTAAATATACGTAATGTACCGTAGTTGATTTAGGGCATATTACGTAAAAGGTCATGGTAGCTATACGATAGATTTGAAGCTGTTAACTTGGGAAGTTTTTTGGCGAAACCCAACTTCAGATGGCTTTGAGGTTTAAAAGTTTACTTTAGGGTTTAGCCAACACTACCACGCATAGCGTGGCAGTGTTTTATACAGTCATAATATCCTTTTCTTTCTTTTCGATTAATTCATCGACTTTATTAGAAAAGGAATTGGTGATTTTTTGAACTTCTTCTTCGGCATCTTTAGCCATATCTTCAGGAAGACCATCTTTTTGAAGTCTTTTTACCTCATCGTTGGCATCCTTCCTAGCATTTCTAATTCCAACTTTAGCATTTTCTCCTTCTGCCTTAGCTTGTTTTAGGAGGGTTCTTCTTCGCTCTTCGGTAAGCGTTGGAATATTAATTATGATTATGTCTCCGTTATTTTGAGGATTCAACCCTAGATTTGAATTTATTATGGCCTTTTCAATAGGCTCTAACATACTTTTTTCCCACGGCTGAACTGTAAGTGTTCTAGCATCAGGGGTATTAACATTCGCTACTTGGTTTAATGGTGTACTTGAGCCATAATACTCAACAAAAATGCCATCTAACATTGCTGGCGAGGCCTTCCCCGCTCTAATTTTTAATAATTCGTTTGCTAAATGCTGAATTGATCCTTGCATGCTTTCTTTAGCCATGTCAAAAATCATGTTGAGCTCCTCGTTCATAACTTAAATTTTGCTCTGCAAAAAAAGCGATTTAAATAAATTAAACCTCAACTATGGTTCCTACTTGTTCACCACTTATTACCTTTTTTAGGTTTCCGGGCGAATTCATATCAAAAACTATGATAGGCAACTTGTTTTCGTTGCAGAGCGTAAAAGCTGTCATATCCATTACATTAAGGCCCTTTTCATAAACTTCGGCAAATGAAATGGTATGATACTTTTCAGCATTTTCATCTTTTTCAGGATCGGCTGAATAAATACCATCAACCCGTGTACCTTTTAAAATAATATCAGCCTCTATTTCTATAGCGCGTAAAGATGCTGCAGTATCAGTTGTGAAGTATGGATTTCCTGTTCCTGCGCCAAAAATCACTACTCTACCCTTTTCTAAGTGTCTAACAGCTCTTCTTCTAATAAATGGCTCGGCTATTTGTTCCATTTTAATGGCGCTCATTAATCTGGTATATAAGCCAAGGTTTTCAAGGGCACTTTGCAAGGCCATGCTATTTATCATGGTAGCTAGCATGCCCATGTAATCTCCTTGTACCCTATCTATTGATCCATCAACCTGCTGAATTCCCCTAAAAATATTGCCCCCACCAATAACAATTGCCAGTTCAACTCCCGTTTCTTTTGCTGCTTTTATTTCTTCTGCATATTGCGAAAGCCTTTCGTGGTCGATTCCGAAATTCTTTTCGCCCATAAGGGCTTCGCCTGAAAGTTTGAGTAGAACGCGCTTGTATTTCATGTGAGAGAATTTTGGGGCCGAAAATTAAGACAAAAAAAAGAGAGAAGGAAACCTTCTCTCTTTCAAATTACTTAGCGATAGAAATTCGCTTAAAAGCTGTTACGGTAAGTTCTTTATCAATTGACTTTAAATAACCTGCAACAGATTGTTTGTTATCTTTAATAAAGTCTTGAGTTAACAAGGTGTTTTCTTTTAAAAACTTATTCAATTTACCTTGGGCAATTTTATCTACAATTTGCTCTGGTTTTCCTTCTTGAATAGCTTGTTCTCTTCCAATTTCAAGTTCTTTATCTTTTACCTCTTGAGCTACCCCATCGGCATCAATAGCTACAGGAGCCATAGCAGCAATTTGCATGGCAACATCTTTACCTGCATCTGCAACGCCATCAACATTTTTTGAAAGCCCAACTAAGGCCGCAATGTTATTTCCTGGGTGATTGTAAGCTACAACAGCTTCAGCAGCAATGTATCCGTACTCAGAAACTTCAATTTTTTCACCGATTTTTCCGATTTGATCTGTAACGTGCTCTTGAATAGTTCTGCCATCTGCTAAAGATAAACCATTAACAGCATCTTTTGAATCTGCTTTTGCAGCTAATGCTGTATTGGCAATAGTGGTAGCAAAATCTATAAAATCTTGATTGTTTGCAACAAAATCGGTTTCAGAGTTTAAAACTAGGATAACTCCTTCGTTTCCTGCGTCATTTGTAATAGCCATAACATGACCCTCAGCAGCATCTCTGTCGCCTCTTTTTTCTGCAACTTTCTGTCCTTTTTTTCTTAAAATTTCGATGGCTTTATCGAAATCACCTTCGGCTTCAACAAGGGCTTTTTTGCAATCCATCATCCCTAAGCCAGTTTGCTTTCTTAGTTTATTAACCTCAGCGGCGGTTATTGTTGCCATTTTAAATATTGTTTAACAGTTTATTACTCTTGTGAAGCCTCTTCAGTAACAGCTTCTTCTTTTTTAGCTTTTACTTCTTTGGTTTCTTTAGCTTTTTTATCTTTCATTCCTTGTCTTTCTTTCAAACCTTCTTTAATTGAAGCTGTGATAAAATCAAGGATTTTTTCTATTGAATCAGACGCATCATCGTTAGATGGAATTGGATAATCTACTAATCTAGGGTCTGAGTTAGTATCTACCATTGCAAAGGTTGGAATATTCAATTTTTTAGCCTCTGCAACTGCAATATGCTCTTTATGGATATCAATAATAAAAAGAGCTGCAGGTAACCTTGTAAGGTCTGAAATGCTACCTAAGTTTTTATCCAGTTTTGCTCTTTGTCTGTCTAATAATAATCTCTCTTTTTTAGAAATATTATTAGCCTCAGGATTGTTAAGCAATTTCTCAATGCTATCCATTTTCCTGATTGCTTTTCTAATGGTAACGAAATTGGTTAACATACCACCGGTCCATCTTTCAGTAACGAATGGCATTCCTGTTTCACCTACTTTTTTCGCTACAATATCTCTTGCTTGTTTTTTTGTTGCAACAAATAAGATTTTTTTGCCTGAATAAGCAATTTGCTTCATTGCATTACAAGCTTCTTGAAGCTTAACAACAGTTTTGTGTAAATCGATAATGTGGATGCCATTTTTCTCCATAAAGATGTAAGGAGACATGTTAGGATTCCACTTTCTTTTTAGGTGGCCAAAGTGTACACCTGCTTGCAATAATTCCTCAAAATTTGCTTGAGCCATTTTATAAAATTTAGATTTTCCCGAAAACTGTCGGGCCAGTGTGTTTGCCTGCCTCGGATCCTATGCAAGTAACGGACAACCGCCTAACCAAAAAATGGCGTAGTAAGGCGATTTGGGTACCAAACACGTTTAAAAAATTAACGTTTAGAGAATTGAAATTTCTTACGAGCTTTTTTCTGACCTGGTTTCTTTCTTTCAACCATTCTTGGGTCTCTAGTCATCAAGCCTTCAGCTCTTAATTTAGATTTAAACTCTTCGTTTATTTGAACCAATGCTCTTGAAATAGCAAGAGAAACAGCTTCACATTGACCTGTTATTCCGCCACCATCAGCATTTGCATTTACATCATACTGTCCTTCAGTTTCGGTTACTGAAAATGGCTTTAAGGCCTTTTTTTGATGCTCAGAAACAGGAAAATACTCTTCAAGAGTTTTTCCATTCACAGTAACAGCTCCTTTACCTTTCTTTAAATAAATACGCGCTACCGAAGTTTTTCTTCTTCCGATGGTATTAATTACCTCCATGTTTATTTTATTGAGTTGATGTTAAATGATTCCGGTTTTTGACCTTCGTGAGTGTGATCTGTACCGGCATATACATAAAGATTTCTGAATAATTCGCTACCAAGTTTATTTTTTGGAAGCATTCCCTTAACAGCTTTTTCAATTACTCTTTCAGGGTGTTTGCTTTTCATCTCAGCATAAGTAGTAGACCTTTGACCACCAGGATAGGTAGTATGCCTGATATATTCTTTTTGCAATTCTTTGTTTCCGCTCAAAACAATCTTTTCTGCGTTAATAACAATTACATTATCTCCGGTATCGGCATGAGGAGTAAAAGAAGCTTTATGTTTACCTCTAAGCACCATTGCTACTCTAGAAGCAAATCTTCCTAAGGTTTGACCTTCTGCATCAACAACTAACCATTTTTTGTTAGCGTTTTCTTTATTTACCGAAACTGTTTTATAACTTAAAGTATCCACTTATCTATAAATTAGTGATGAACAAACAAATTTCCCAAAATTTTGGGGCTGCAAATGTAAGACTATTTTTTAATTACAACAACACCTAAAGCAAATTGAATTACACATTGTTATCTACAATTTAGTAACTCTGCTCATCAATTTTAGTAACCCCCCTATAACTCCAGTAAATAATTGTGGTGTAAGCAATTACAAAGGGCATCCCTATTAAGGCTAAAACAAACATGGTTTTTAAGGTATAATCTGATGAGGAGGAATTATAAATATCCAAGCTAAAATCAGGTGATAAGGTTGAAACCATCATATTAGGAAATAAACCTAAAGCAAAAAATAGAATTATTGCCGCCATCATTAATGCTGATGAAACAAAGGCTTGCAAAAACTTGTTTTTAGTTAATGCCCTTAAGATGTTTAGTATGGCTAAGGCATTTAACAACACTATACTCCAAGCAACTACAGAAATAAATATTTGGTGGTTTATTATTAAAGGGTGATTGGTAGAAGGCTCCATCATCCCAAAAGAGAAGTTGGCTAACATTTCAGGTCTAATGAAAATGGTAAAAGCAGTAACAAAAGCATATAAAATCAGAAAAACAAAATAGGTTTTTGATGCCCATTTTTTTGCTCGTTTTTGAAGGTCCCCCTCGGTTTTTAAAGTTAAGTAAATGGCGCCATGCATCATAAACATAATAACATTAAATATTCCTGTGAGCACTGTGTAGGGTGAAACTAAATCTAGAAAGGCACCTTGGTATTCTTTATCAGATCCAATTTCGAATCCAACAATTACATTTCCTATTGCTATACCAAACAATAGTGCAGCAACAATAGAACCTAGTGAAAAGCACCAATCCCAAAAGTTTCGCCAAGTTTTACTTTCTTCTTTACTCCTAAACTCAATGCTAACCGCCCTAAAAATTAAAGCAAATAGCAAAAACATGAATGGTAAATAAAAACCTGAAAATGCGGTTGCATACACATCCGGAAATGCAGCAAACAAAGCACCACCGGCGGTAACAAGCCAAACTTCGTTTCCATCCCAAACGGGACCAATCGAGTTCATTAATATTCTTCTTTCATGGTCGGTTTTTCCGAGAAAATGCCACGCACCAACACCTAAATCAAATCCATCTAGAATGGCATAACCTACCAATAAAAACCCCACAATTAAAAACCAAACAACATTGTAGTCCATTACTTTAAGAATTTTAAGAGGTTAATTCTTAGTTTTCTTTGCCTATACAAATTATCTTCAGGGTTTAAGGTTTCAGGGCCATGCTGAATTTCTTTATTCAAAACAAATAACCAAGTAAAAAACAGCAAACCATAAATTAAAAAGAAGAGAATAAGACTTGTTAATACCTCGCTCTCAACCAAAGACTTAGAGTAGCTTTCAGAGGTTTTTAGTAATCCATACACAGTATAAGGCTGCCTGCCTCTTTCTGCAGAAATCCACCCTGCTTGGTTTGCAAAAACCGGCAGGAAAACCGACAGCATAAAAATCCATAAAATCCATTTTTTTCTGAATACGGTTTTCTTGTAGAGCAATAACAATCCTAGAAATGTAATAAGAATTAATCCCATACCAATGGCTACCATTAAATGATACGATTGAAAAACTGCATTTACAGGTGGTCTTTCTTCCTCAGGAAATTCATTTAACCCCTTAACTACAAAGTCGTTATCCCAGTTTAATAAGTAACTCAGCATGCCGGGAATTGCTATACCTTTTGTTTGCTCCGCTTCTTCATCTACCCAACCAAAAAGGTAAAGTGGCGCATTGTCTTTTGTTTCATACAAACCTTCGAAAGCAGCCATTTTTGCCGGTTGGTATTCATACGCTACCTTGGCGCTTTCATGGCCTAATAGTGGTTGCGCCAAAGCTGAAACAAACGCCACTCCTAAAGCAATAGTGAATGAACGGGTAGCAAACTCTAAGTGTATTTTTTTGTAGAGGTAATATGCTGATATACTTAATACTAGAAACGAACCTTGTAAAAAGGCTCCTATAATAGTGTGTGAAAACCTTGAAGGTGTTGATGGGTTAAAAACCATCTCCCAAAAATCTGTGATAACGGCTTTGGTGATGCCTGAAGCATCGGTAATTACCTCATAGGCTACAGGGGTTTGTTGCCATGAGTTTGCTGCAACTATCCAAAAACCAGACATCATTGAACCGATAAAAACCATGAAAGTGGCAAAGAGATGCACCCACGGTTTTACCTTATTCCACCCAAACAATAAAATGGCTAAAAAGCCTGACTCCAAAAAGAAAGCAAATATTCCTTCGGCAGCCAAAGGCGAACCAAAAACATCTCCAACAAAGCGAGAGTAAGTAGCCCAATTGGTACCAAATTCAAACTCTAACACAATGCCTGAGGCAACTCCTACCGAAAAATTAGCTGCAAATATTTTTATCCAAAAACGGGTTATATTTTCATACACCTTGTCTTTGGTAATAAAATAGTACGATTCGAAAATTACCAAGATTAGCCCTAAGCCAATACTAAATGGAGGGAAAATGTAGTGGAACATTGCAGTGGCAGCAAATTGTAATCTGGATAAAAACTCTACTGTATATTCCATTAAACCGATTTGTTTTTGGGAGGTTGATAAATAAATAAGGCTCCTACCGAAAGTAGGAGCCCTAAAAACGCTTTAATGCTTTTCCTGTAAGTATGCTCATCCAAAAAAGGTGGATGAGGTATTACTTTTAACAGAAAGTAAAGTACCGTTACAACCGCAAATAATATAAAGGTTTGTTTTACTTTCTCCATTGGCTTTAGGCCTTACCTCTAAGCATTAAATTCCAATACATGTAAGGCAATCCGTATTTTTTAAGTATCCACATACTCCATTGCTCTTTTGTGGTATCCACAAGTTTAGAGAGGATAGGATCGCTCATTCTTTTGTTGCCATAACCAAACTCTGCTAGTACCATTTTGCCGTAACCGGTTACTAATGGGCAAGAAGAATAGCCAGTGTAGCCTTTGTTGTTTGCCTCTTTATGGGCAATTAATTTTAGCAAATTATCTACCACTACCGGAGCCTGTTTTCTTACTGCTGCTCCTGTTTTTGCCGTAGGTAAAGCTGCAACATCGCCAAGGGCAAATACATTAGGGTAATCTGGGTTTTGCAAACTGTTTTGGTCAACTTTTACCCAACCTTTACTACCTCCCTCTTGATGAGAGATTTTAGAAGTCTTAATAAAATCGGGGGCAGATTGTGGTGGAGCCAAATGCATCATATCATAAGGAATGGTAAGCCTGGTTGTACCTACAATTTCTTCGTGAATAACGTTATTGTCATCATTAACAGTAATGATACAATTACTTTCATCTGTTGCTGTTAGCTCATAAATTGCCTTTTTATTTTCACCATCAATTTTCACTAATTTATGATAGAACTTTAAGATGATTCCTTTTCTGTTAATCGCATTCATTAAGGTTCTAGCAAATTCTGGCACACCAAATATTGAAGTACCGGGAGTTGCAAAAATTACGTTGGTTTTATCTTTTATTCCTGATTTAGCAAAATGGTCATCTGCTAAATACATAATTTTTTGAGGGGCGCCTCCGCACTTAATAGGTGTTGCAGGCTGAGTAAACAAAGCGTTTCCGCCTTTAAAGTTTTGTAGTACTTCCCATGTATAGTCAGGATCAACGTAATTGGAGCAAACATCATTTTTACCCATTGCTTCTTTTAGGCCTTCAATTCCATCTAAATCAATTTGGATTCCTGGCGAAGCCACTAAAAAATCATATGTTAACGTATCTCCGTTTCTTAATTTAACAGCGTTGTTTTCCGGATCTACTTCTTCTGCATACTCTTGTATCCACTTTGCACCGGGAGGAATAACAGATGCTTGATCTCTTACGGTATCTTTATAATCAAAAGTTCCTGCGCCTACTAATGTCCAAGCGGGTTGGTAATAATGCTTGTCTGATGGGTCAACAATTACTACATCTAAAGATTTGTTTTTTCTCAACAATTGTGCAGCTACAGTAATTCCGCCTGTTCCTGCTCCAATAATTACTATTTGGTGATGTTTCTCTGCCATAATAAATTGGTTTTGGTTTAAGGTTCAAAGTTATTTCACATCTAGCGTATAATTGTGATTTTGGTCACCTAATAGCGTAAAAAACAGTGATTTATGATATAAATCATCTTTTTCATCACCTTTGACCCATGAATTGTTTTGAAAATGCGATTTCGGAATATTGGCTCACGAAAAATGAGGTAGCCTTTAGCGTAAAATCTAACTTAGGTGATGAAGTAACCTATCATGCCTCTTACTTCTACAGGCCAAAAAGTGAAATGCCTTTACTTGAGCAAACCGCATTAGCAAAAGCTAAAGGAAAAATTCTTGACATAGGAGCAGGTGTTGGCTGCCATGCCCTTATACTGCAAGAAGAGGGCTTTGATGTTGATGCGATAGAACAATCTGAAGTGTTTTGTTCAATAATGAAAGAAAGAGGAGTAGAGAATGTTATTTGTAAATCGGTTTGGAGCTATAATCCTCAACAGCAATACAACACTATTTACTTGCTTATGAATGGCATAGGCATAGCTGAAAATATTGATAGTCTAACTAATTTTATTAGCTTGCTAAAAACTTTTTTAGCGCCAGATGGAGTTATCTATCTAGACTCCGCAGATATAGACTATTTGTATGATGAACTACCTTCTAAACAAGAAATTCCTTATTACGGAGAAATAGAATATCAGGTGAGTTACCAAAACAACTTCGATCAGCCCTTTGAGTGGTTGTTTATTGATTTTGAAACCTTAAAAGAAACAGCAAGCGCTTTAGGCTTGCATGCTTCTAAGGTAAAAGAGGGGAACGCTAATGATTATTTAGCAAAGCTCTCTTTAATGAGGTAATTTGGGTCTTAGCACTCCGTAAATCATGGTGCCAATAATAGCTCCAATAATTACAATGAAAATGGTGAAAAAGCCTTTACCTACTAAAATATACATAGGGCCAGGGCAAGCTCCAACCATGGCCCAACCTAGTCCAAAAAAAGTTCCTCCAACCAAATAACGAGGAATACTAAACTTTTTTGGCGTAAACTTTATTAAGCTGCCTTCCACGCTCTTCATTGAAGTTCGTTTTATAAACCATGTTATTAATGCTCCTAATACAACTGCAGAGCCTATTATTCCGTACATGTGAAATGCATCGAAACGGAACATTTCGTAGATACGAAACCAAGATACTACCTCTCCTTTAGAGAGTGCAATTCCGAAAAATATACCGACTAAAAAGAATTTAAAAAGTTTCATAATGTTAAAATTTGATGTTGGCAATAAGGTTAATTTGATGGTATTGTTTGTGAAAATCCGGAGATGGATTTTTGGGTAAATGGTAGGCAGAAAATAACACATATAACAGCCTAATGGTAAGCCCCTCTTCCTCTTCCATTCTTGGTTTAAAAAGAAGGTTAGCTGCAAAATGATCATAATCTGCGGTGGCGTATTTGTTTAACTCAAAGTTGGTTCTACCCGGAGTAAATGTTCTACCAAAAGCAATAAAACCATTAAACTTCTCATCAAAAAGCTTTTCTGTTTCTGCTTTTAGTACAAGTTGCGATGCACCGCCTAAACCTTCAATTCTTCCTCTAGGTAAGGTGGTGTAAAATTGCTCTCTTCCAAACTCTCTTGGAAAAATAAACCTACCTGAGTTAGAAATAGTAGTTGCATTAACCGTATAGGTTTGATGAGGAGTTTTAAATCCCAACCTACCTGAAACCAATGTGGTTGTTTGGGTAGGGTCATAATAAACGTGAGTTCCATCAGGACTGCCACCCTTATTGTGCGGTTGCTGGTAAACTCCTTGGATACCTGTAATTAAGGCATAGTGTTGCAATGGAATTTGGTAATCGAATTGCAAATAGTAGGTGTTTAGTATATTATTTATATGATAAAACCATGCTTGAGAATTCAGATTTCTTCTATGATCTTCTAAACCAAAAATCCCCATCCCTTTAGAAGATAAAAACCCTTGATAATCGGATGGAAGACCTGTAGTGCTTTGCCCTTCGCCATACAAGCCAATAGCTTCTGCAATTGGATACCAATGCGTTGTAGAGCGTGGTGAAGCCTCAGTAAACCAACCTGCATTAAAAGTGGTGCTTTCGGTTATCCAAAAATTTCCCCAAATGCCTTTAAAAACATAGGGCTTCATTCTAGTATCTTGCATGTTTACCAATGGAGTAGAAACATCTTGCTTTCCATATTTAATTTTATTCTTTTTCCACTCATACGCAATGTATAGCTCCTCTAAACGGTCTAAGTCGTTTCTGTTTTCCGGGTGAGTAACATCAAAAAGCTCTAGCTCATTCACAGAAAGCAAAGTATCATGGAAATGGCTTGAGCCAATGTTGTAAACAAAAATTCCGCTTAAACCTGCACTGAAACCATAATAAACCGCTGTATGGTAGGCTAAGGCCCCACCTATTGCATTGGCATAATAGTTCTCCCCATGTTGAGTATGGTTAGTATTCATAAAATAATACCTTACTCTACCTGCCATATAACCTGATTTAAAAACATCCATTAATTTTTCGCATTTAGGATGCTCATGGTAGGGGTCTTCTGTAAGGCTATGCTCATGGTGGTGTGGTTCCATAGGCGGAACTTCATCTTCTTGAGTAAACCCAAAAAATGTAGAAAGAATAAATAATAATATTAAGCTCTTCTTCATTAAAGTACCCAACTAAAAATTACCGGTAATAAAAAATAAGTCATGGTTAAACCACCAATAAAAAAACCAATTACGGCAATTAATGATGGTAATTGAAGATTGCTTAAGCCACTTATGGCATGTCCACTGGTACAGCCACCTGCATACCTAGCACCAAAGCCAACCAATACCCCTCCAATAAGTAAAAAGAGTATAGTGCCGATACCCAAATTTTCATAGGTAAATAGTTGGGTAGGCAAATAATCTGAACCTGGATTTGTCATCCCCATGCCAATTAGAGCTTCTTTAGTGCTTTCAGCAATATCTACGGCTCCTTTTGAGTTCATAAATAGAGAAGAAACTGTTCCTCCTACAACTGTTCCAAAAACAAACACGAAATTCCATTTCTGCG
Organism: Crocinitomicaceae bacterium; assembly: GCA_018623405.1. GTDB lineage: Bacteria > Bacteroidota > Bacteroidia > Flavobacteriales_G > Salibacteraceae > JAAZVO01. The sequence goes on along the minus strand of JAAZVO010000001.1, from coordinate 7,468 downwards.
ATTTCCAATCAAAATCGAAAAAAGATGAAATTTTTCCGCCGCCTATGGCTGCACAAGTTGCCCTTAAAGAGGCAGAAACGCCAAACTCTCTACCAAAGTAAAGCAGTAAAAACAATGTTATGGCAATGGCAGGACCAACTAAGTACCATGGCCACGGCTCATAAATTACGCTATTGATAAATTCTGTCATGATGGATCGATTTTAAAGGTTAATACTGGGTGGTCTATATGGTTTACAACATCTTTTGATACACTTTTATGGAAGATATACTTAATTCCTGTATATCCATGATCTCCAATAGCTACCAAATCTATATTGTAATCTTCAACAAAATCTCTAATCCCTTCTTCAATATTTGCTGCATTGTAAACAATTGGAGTAACGTTTTGAAGGTTATGTTCTTCGATATATTCAGTCATTTTTCTTTTGATATGACGAGTAGTATCAAAGTTTTTAGGAGTATTTATTTTGGCTAACCAAATATGAGCATCAAAGGCAGCCTGCAACTCTTTTAGTGCCTCTAAATGACTATGTTCATGCTTTACTAGCTCACTAGCCAAAAGAATTTGCTTAAGGTTTAAGGTTTCATCAAAACTTTTTATGCTTATTACCGGTGCGGGTGATAATCTTACTAGCTTTTCTGCCTGAGAACCTTCTAAAAACTCTTTAAACCCTTTTGAGCCATGGGTACCAACCAAAACAAGGTCTATTCCTGCTCCTTCTATGTAGTTAATAATCTTGCTAATTCTATCACCAGACATTACTACGGGTAGGGTTTTTAATTTGTATTTATTGGTCCACTCTTGTAGTTGTTTTTTTAGTTCTTCGGTAACCGGGGTAACCTCTTCTGCCATACAACCTGCAGAAATAGTTCTACCATCGCTGCCTAGCATGCTATCATCAGGAGCATCAATAACATTAATAGCATGTACCTCAACATCAATTTGTTTTGACATTTTTGAGGCAATCCCCATGGTATAGTCTGAAAGCTCGGAGAAATTTACTGGTATTAATACTTTCATGGTTTTTAGTTTGGTATTAGTTGTTAAAGACAGCATTAGCGCGAAAGAAAATCTAATGCGCTAATACTATCAAGATATGTTTAAGAACTTATGCTTCTGGCTCTAAAATATCTGAAACAATAGGTAAGTTGGTTTTTTCTTGAAGTGCGTTAAAACCCTCTTCAATATTTACCACTTTATCAAATCCTCTTGCTTTTAATATAGAAGCCATTACTACAGACCTGTAGCCACCTGCACAATGCATGTAGTACTCTGTATTTCTGTTAAAATTAGTCATGTTATCATTAACATAGTCTAGCGGAATGTTTTCAGCATTTTCAAGATGGCCTTGATTATACTCGCTATACCTTCTTACATCAACTACATTAAGGATTTCTCCATTTTCAATTTTTGCAGCAAAATCGTGTGGTGTAACACTATTTACCTTGTCTAGCTCTTTACCTGCAGCTTTCCAAGCTTCTATTCCTCCTTTTAAGAATCCAATAGTGTTGTCATAACCAACTCTAGATAATCTAGTAACTACTTCTTCCTCTTTACCTTCATCGGCAATGAATAATATTGGTTGATTTAAATCTACGATTAAAGTACCAACCCAAGAAGCAAAAGAACCTTCAATACCTACAAAAATTGAATTTGGAATAAAACCTGCCACAAACTCTTCAGGTAATCTGGTATCTAAAATTAAAGCACATTCTGCGTTTGCTACATCTTCAAAAGTATCAGCATCTAAGGCAGTTAAACCTTGAGCAATAACTTTATCGAAGCTTTCGTATCCTTTTTTATTCATTAAGGCATTTTTAGTAAAATATTGAGGTGGAGGAGTTAAGCCATCAATCACCTTGGCTACAAACTCTTCTTTTTCCATTGGTTGTAACGCATAGTTTTTCTCCTTTTGATTACCTAAAGTATCGGTAGTTTCATCACTCATGTTTTTGCCACAAGCCGAACCTTTACCATGACCAGGGTAAATGATTACATCATCTGCCAATGGCATAATTTTATTTTGGATAGAATCATATAAATGGCGTGCTAAATCTTCTCTAGAAAGATCGGTTTTTACTGCAAGATCAGGGCGGCCAACGTCACCAATAAATACGGTATCACCGGTAAATATTCCGTGATCTTTTCCATTTTCATCTACCAATAAAAAGCAAGAAGACTCCATGGTATGGCCGGGTGTGTGAAGCACTTTAATTGTTACATCACCTACTTTTAGTTCTTCATCGTCTTTTGCTACATAAATATCATATTCTGCAACGGCGTTAGGTCCGTAAACAATAGTAGCTCCGGTTTTTTTGGCTAAATCTATATGACCTGAAACAAAATCGGCATGGAAGTGAGTTTCTAAAATATATTTCAATTTAGTGCCACGTTCTTCCAGCTTTTTCATGTAAGGAGCCGTTTCTCTTAATGGATCAATAATGGCTGCTTCGCCATTTGATTCAATGTAATAAGCTGCTTCTGCTAAGCAACCTGTGTACAATTGTTCTACTTTCATAAATTTTGGTTTTAGTTATTGATTTTATTATTGAAAAAATAGTTCTCTTCCTAATATGTAAACACCCATTATTAGCACAAACCACCCGAAGCCAACTTTTAGTTTTTGGCCCGGAATTTTTCTTGACATAACATTACCCACAAAAATTCCAACTATTGCTAAAACAGTAATAATGAATAACATGGCCCAATCTATATCTAAACGAGTTACATCTCCTACAAATCCAAAAAGTGATTTGGCCGCAATAATTAATAATGAAGTACCTACAGCCTTTTTCATACTCAATTTGCTAAGTTTTACCAAGGCCGGAATAATTAAAAAGCCTCCTCCCGCACCAACCAATCCTGTTAATACGCCTACCACTACGCCTTCTACTAAAATTAACGGATAATTGAATTTTTGCTCTTCTTCACCATCGTTTTCGGGTTCTTTTCTTCCTCTAATCATAGAAACAGAAGCTAATACCATAAGCACTGCAAAAATTGCCATGATTAATAGCCTTTTGGTAAGCACAAAATCACCCAAAAGCATTTCGTCAGGAATAGCCGGCACAAGGTTGTGTCTAGTAAAATAAACAGTAATTATTGCGGGAATACCAAAAACAACAAAGGTTTTGATATCAACAAAGCCCTCTCTATATTTTTGAATACCACCAATTAAAGCTGTCGAGCCTACAATAAATAATGAATAAGCCGGAGCATACTCACCGGCCTCCACACCCATTAGGTACACCAAAATTGGAACAGTTAAAATGGAACCTCCTCCACCTATTAATCCTAGAGAAATTCCGATAACTATTGCCGATACGTAACCTATTATTTCGAGCATTCAAAAATTTTGGTCAAAATTACCTCGACTGTAAAGGCTAACCAGTGATGTAAATCACACTTAAATATGACTTTCGTCTCTTTTTTAAGAATTCATTTTGAGGAAGTTACAAATGGTATTTTACCTTTTTTAGTAAAAAATGGACTTTTATACAACTTTCAATATCGGTATGTTAAAAGTTAAATAGTATACTTTCTTTTTCAGACTTCTTTTTAGTTGGCCCCTCGTAAGTATAGTATTCTGCCGGTCTTCCGTGGCTTTTGTAACGCTGTTTAAACTCGCCAGTAGAGCGAATCATTTTACTTGAAACTATCCTTTTTCTGAAGTTGGCTACATCTACTTTTTTATCGAAAGCTAACTCATAGATTTTAATTAAATCTGAAATGATAAATTTCTCCGGTAAAAGATTAAACACCACAGGCTTTTGAATAAGGTTTTCTTTAAACTTCTTTTTAGCCTCTTCTAAAATATGATTGTGATCTAAGGTTAGCTCATAATTTGCTTCAAGGTTGGCCCATTTAAAGTTTTCGGGTAGTTTGTTGGGCACCTTATCAAAACTTATTAAACCATAAAAAGCTATGGTTATTATTCTACCTAATGGATGCCTATTGAGTTCTGAAAATGCCCTAAGGTTTGATTTGAAAACATCGGAATGGCCTATATTCTTAATCAATAACTCGTCTATTGCTTTATCGGTGTCTTGCTCAGGTAAAATAAGGTCTCCTGGTAAACCCCACTCGTTAACTAAGGGATAATCTTGCTTTTTTTGGAGTAAAAACTTCAGGCTACCGTCTAAATAGGCAATTAAGACAATATCTACTGAAAATGCCCCATTAAAAAAGTGCTTAAAAGTATCTTTTGTTGGTTCGGCTGCTTTGTTTTTCAAACTAAGTGTATTTGATACACTAAGGTAAGAAATATTAATTAACCGATATTGGCTTTAGTTTATGTTTTCATCAACAAATGAAATGTACCTAACTTAACATTTGAATTTTGTTTCTTCCTAATTTAACTACACCATTTTTTTCTAGCTGTTTTAATAGTCTAGAAATGACCTCTCTTGATGTACTTAACTCATTGGCAATTTCTTGATGAGTAGTGTTAAGGGTATCCGTTCCTAATGCCTCTGTATTCTTTTTTATGTATCCCAATAATCTTTCATCAAGTTTATGAAAAGCAACTGAATCTACCGTATTTAAAACCTCTTCGAACCTTTTACGGTAGGTTTCCATAACAAAGTAGTACCAATTTTTATATTGTTGCATCCACTCATCCATAAACCTAACAGGAACAGCTAAATAGGTGGTATCTTCAATGGCAACTGCTTTAATCTTTGATTTTCTATCTCTTTCAGAGCACACTAAAGAAATTGCGCAGGTTTCTCCAGGGTTTACGTAATATAAAAATAGCTCCCTACCTTCTTCATCTTCCCTAAAAATTTTTAGTTTGCCTTTTACCAAAAGAGGGATTGCCTTAACGTATCTTCCTACATCCATTAAGGTATCTCCTGCCAAAATATCTTTTTCAATAGCGTATTCTAAAATGTCTTTTTTTAGGTCCGGATGATTTAAATCCGGGAAGTATTTAATTAATTCTTCTTCCAATTTAAATGATGTTTAGTTCTTTTCCAACTTTAGTAAATGCTGCAATTGCTTTATCAAGATGTTCTTTTTCGTGAGCAGCAGAAAGCTGAACTCTTATTCTAGCTTGACCTTTAGGTACAACAGGATAGAAAAAGCCAATTACATAAATACCTTCTTGTAGCAACTTATCTGCAAATTTTTGAGACAGGGCAGCATCGTAAACCATAATAGGAACAATAGCCGAATCTCCATCTTTGATATCAAAACCCGCTGATTTTATGTTTTGTTTAAAGTAATTGATGTTCCACTCCAATTTATCTCTTAGCTCGGTAGTTTCGCTTAAAAGGTCAAAAACGGCAATTGAAGCACCTACAATACTTGGAGCTAAAGAGTTAGAAAATAAATATGGTCTAGACCTTTGTCTAAGCATCTCAATTATTTCTTTTCTACCTGTTGTATAGCCTCCCATTGCTCCGCCAAGTGCCTTACCTAAGGTTCCGGTAATAATATCTACTCGGCCCATAACATTTTTGAGCTCAATAGTTCCTCTTCCGGTTTTACCAATAAAACCAGCAGAATGGCACTCATCTACCATTACCAAAGCATCGTATTTATCTGCTAAGTCACAAATTTTATCTAATTGGGCTACGTAACCGTCCATTGAAAACACCCCGTCAGTAACAATAATTTTAAACCTGCTTGCTTGCGCCTCTTTTAATTTGGCCTCTAGGTCTTCCATATTATTGTTTTCATATCTATACCTTGCTGCCTTGCAAAGTCTAACTCCATCAATAATAGAAGCGTGGTTTAAAGAATCAGATATTATGGCGTCTTCTGCTGTTAAGAGTGGCTCAAACACACCGCCATTTGCATCAAAACAAGCAGCATACAAAATCGTGTCTTCAGTTCCACAAAAATTTGCAATCTTTTGTTCAAGCTCTTTATGGATATCTTGGGTTCCACAAATAAACCTAACTGAAGACATTCCGTAACCATGAGTTTCTAAAGCATTTCTGGCAGCTTCAATTACTTTAGGATGAGAAGATAAACCTAGATAGTTATTTGCGCAAAAGTTTAGCACCTCTTCTCCGGTAGTAACTTTTATTGCTGCATCTTGAGGTGTAGTAATTACCCTTTCGGTTTTAAATAAACCGTTTTCTTTTATTTCTGATAATTCTGCTTTAAGATGCTCTTTTATTTTTCCGTACATGTTGTGGGTTTAATGATGTTTAACAAATATAAAAGGGTGATTGTTATAAATAAAAAAGGGGGCTAAAAAACCCCCTTTTTTATAAAAATATTTTGATTTTAAACGTGACCTTGTGCAATCATAGCATCAGCTACTTTAATAAAGCCTGCTACGTTAGCACCTTTTACATAGTCAACATAGTCTCCATCTTTTCCATACTTTTCGCAAGCTTGATGGATAGAAACCATAATTCCATGTAATTTCTGATCTACTTCTTCTCTTGTCCAGCTAAGCCTTAACGAGTTTTGACTCATCTCTAAACCAGATGTAGCTACACCACCTGCATTTGAAGCCTTACCCGGAGCAAATAAGATTTTTGCTTCATGGAATTTCTCAATTGCCTCGGGGGTAGATGGCATATTGGCTCCCTCTGAAACACAAATACAACCATTTGAAATCAAACTAGAAGCCTCTTCTCCATTTAATTCATTTTGCGTAGCACAAGGAAGTGCAATGTCACATTTTACGCCCCAAGGTCTTTCACCTGCTATATATTTTGCAGAAGAATATTGATTAACATATTCGCTAATTCTTCCTCTTTTAACGTTTTTAAGCTCCATGATAAAGGCTAATTTTTCAGCATCAATACCTGCTTCATCGTAGATATAACCATCTGAATCTGACATGGTAACTACTTTTCCTCCAAGCTGAGTAGCTTTTTCGCATGCATATTGGGCAACATTTCCTGAACCTGAAATAATTACCGTTTTTCCGTTAAAAGATTCGCCTTTGGTTTTTAGCATTTCAGCAGCGAAATAAACGTTTCCATATCCTGTGGCTTCAGGTCTAATTAAGCTACCACCATATTCTAAACCTTTTCCGGTTAATACTCCGGTAAACTCATTTCTTATTCTCTTATATTGACCAAACATGTAACCAATTTCTCGACCACCTACACCAATATCTCCTGCAGGAACGTCTGTATCAGCACCAATATGTCTAGAAAGCTCAGTCATAAAAGATTGGCAAAAACGCATTACTTCATTATCAGATTTACCTTTTGGGTCAAAATCTGAACCTCCTTTACCACCACCCATAGGTAAAGTGGTAAGGCTATTTTTGAAAACTTGCTCAAATGCCAGGAATTTTAAAATACTAAGGTTTACAGAAGGGTGAAATCTTAGTCCGCCTTTATAGGGACCGATTGCTGAGTTCATCTCAATTCTGAAACCTCTGTTTACCTGATAATTACCATTATCATCTATCCAAGGCACTCTAAACATAATTACCCTTTCAGGCTCAACCAACCTATCCAAAATATTTGAATCTCTGTATTTAGGATTTTCT
>JAAZVO010000343.1 GCA_018623405.1 Crocinitomicaceae bacterium | reverse complement strand
ATCAAGCTAATTCCATAGTAGTTATGATGCTCGAATGCAGAGAAGAAAAACATTACATAACTCCCAAAACCTAAAAAAGAAAAAAGCCACAGCCAAGTAATAAATAACTTACGATTTCTCCAAAAACCGATTATTGCTAATGCAAATAAAGCCATGTACACCCATAAGGTTTGATCATTCAAATAATCGCCTTTCCAAAGCACGCTAAACTCCTCAACAGCAGTTCGAATATCTTCAATAGACATCTGCCAAATAGGAAAAATCTTTGCAGATAAGTAGTTGTTACCAGATTGGTTGGCATAAACTACAGTTCCTACATACCAAAAGGCATTTAGCACCAAGGGTAACAGTAGCATCCAATACTTTTTTACAACAGAGAAAATATTACTCTTCAGGACAATTACCAAATAAACAAACCCTGAAGCTAACAAAGCGAAATATGAAATTAAGGCGGTAGCTTTAAGCCAACCCGCTAAAAAGAAAAACAAAACCGAAATCCATAAACTTCGAGCTTTGTCATTTTTTATAAAATCATAAAAGAAATACCATGCAATAAACACAATTGCTAAAGCAGGAACATTGGTAATAAAACCAATTGCATAAAATGCTATTACCGGAATGGAGAACACTAAGGCTGGCGTTATCACAGACCAAAATAAAGATTGGAAAGCTTTAAAAAACAACTGTTGAAGCGCTAACAAACCAGCAAAAAAAATAGCCAACCAAATTACCCTGTAAATGATTTCTGAAGGACCAAAAATGGAATAAGCAACACCCACGAGGTAGTACAATATTGGACCTTCTCCAATAGATTGGCCTGCATCGTTAAACTCATTATGCATCCTTGTTTCAAAAGGGTTTAACCCTTCATTGTAGTAATTAAGAGCAAACGATGCACAATCAGTTTTACGCCACATATGCGTTGATTGTGGCCTTAATTCAATAATTTCTAAATAATCGTAGGTATAGGCTTGAAAAAAGAAAACAAGGAGCAATGTAACAGCTCCCAAAAAATTTGAAGATCTTGGGAGCCTAAACATTATTCCATTAACGACCACTCACCTTTTCCAAGAAGTGGTTCTGCTTGTTTGTATTTCAATTCCTTTATTTCACCCGTAGTATTATGGGTGATTTTTACTTTTTCGTTTCTTCCAATTTTTCGCTCTTGGTTTACTACAGGCGCTTTCTTTTCTTTTCTTGCCGCAGATGGGTCATGAGCATCTCTACCTGAATGAGTGGCTAATTCTTGCCTTCCTTCTTGAGTTTTTTCACGCTGCTGTTGGGCAAGTTCAGCATTCCTTACCATGTTAGGGTCTGTATTTGGCAGCATAGCTTTACTAAGGAATGAGACAATCTCTTTATTTACCTTATCTACCATTTGCTTAAACAGCTCAAAAGATTCGAACTTGTAAATCAACAGTGGATCTTTTTGCTCGTAAACTGCACCTTGAACAGATTGTCTTAAGTCGTCCATTTCTCTTAAATGCTCTTTCCAAGCTTGATCTATCATAGCTAAAGAAACGCTTTTTTCTAAAAAACGTAATAAATCTTTACCACCTGTATCAATAGATTTTTTAAGCTCCGCAACTATTTGAAGACTTTTTATTCCATCCGTAAATGGAACTGCAATTTTTGAGAATGAATTCTCAGGATCATTCCAAACCCTTTCTAAAACAGGCATAGCCAATTTAATAACCAATTCAGATTTTTGATTGTAATGGTTTCTAGCCGCTTCATATACTTTATCGGCAATTTCATCAGCGTTAAGCGAAACAAATTGCTCTTGAGTAACCGGAGATTCAATGGAGAAATTTTTAAGCAACTCCATTCTAAATCCTTCGTAATCTCTTACTTCCTGAAATTCATTAACTAACGATTCGCCTACTTCATAAAAAGAGTTGGCTATATCTAAACCTAACCTTTCACCAAAAAGAGCATGCCTACGTTTTTTGTAAATCACCTCTCTTTGCGAGTTCATTACATCATCATACTCCAGCAAACGTTTACGAATTCCAAAGTTGTTTTCTTCTACTTTTCTTTGTGCGCGCTCAATAGATTTGGTTACCATTCCGGCTTGGATTACCTCTCCTTCACCAAGGCCCATTCTATCCATAAGCTTTGAAATCCTTTCCGACTGGAAAAGCCTCATTAAATCATCTTCTAACGAAACAAAAAATTGCGAAGAACCGGGATCTCCTTGTCTTCCCGCACGACCTCTTAACTGTCTATCTACCCTTCTACTATCGTGACGTTCAGTACCAATAATTGCTAAACCGCCTGCATCTTTTACACCATCTCGCAATTTAATATCGGTTCCCCTACCTGCCATGTTGGTAGCAATGGTAACTGTTCCGGCAAAACCGGCTTGTGCTACAATTTCTGCTTCTTTTTGATGCAACTTAGCGTTAAGTACATTGTGTGGAATGTTTTTACGCTTTAACATTCTACTCAATAATTCTGAAACTTCAACAGAGGTTGTACCTACAAGTACCGGACGATTTTGATTTCTAACTGCTTCAATTTCATCAATAATAGCATTGTATTTCTCACGCTTGGTTTTATAAACCAAATCGTTTCTATCGTCTCTTGCTATTGGTTTGTTTGTTGGAATTACTACTACATCAAGTTCATAAATTTTATAAAATTCGCCTGCTTCAGTTTCAGCAGTACCGGTCATACCCGATAGCTTATCGTACATTCTGAAATAATTCTGAAGTGTAACGGTAGCGTAGGTTTGAGTAGCT
>JAAZVO010000083.1 GCA_018623405.1 Crocinitomicaceae bacterium | reverse complement strand
TTGGCAGGCCTAATTGGAGAATGCGGAACATTACCAGGCAGCAAAAACATTTCTCCTTCTTTTATTGGTACATCAACTGATTTACCATCTTCTTGAATTTTTACCAAAATATCACCTTCAAGTTGGTAAAACAACTCCTCTGTTTCATTAAAGTGATAATCTTTTCTAGCGTTAGGACCTCCAACAATCATAACTATGTAATCACCAGCATCAGCATACAGGTTTTTATTGCCTACCGGAGGTTTTAAAATGTCTCGGTTATCTTCAATCCACTGCTTTAAATTAAAGGGTCTTTTTATGGCCATGCCTTATTTTTTGGTTTGGCATAAAGATATAAAACCTTACTTTGAACCATAAAATTTTGCTATGGATTTAAATCTATCAGGAAAAAACGCGGTGGTTTGTGGAAGTACACAGGGAATTGGAAAAGCTACAGCCATTGAAATGGCCTTAAATGGCGCTAACATTATTTTAATTGCAAGAAATGAAGCAAAGCTCGAAGAGGTAAAAAATATTTTGGCTTGTGGTTCGGAGCAACATCATGAATACTTAGTTGCCGACTTTGCCGACCCCTCTAATTTACAAAGTGTACTTGCTGCAAATAAAAAGTTGCTGCAGAATGCAAATATTTTGGTGAATAATACCGGCGGCCCTCCCGGAGGGAAGGCTATTGATGCACCAATTGAAGAGTTTAGGGTGGCTTTTAACCAACATTTAATTTGTAATCACCTTTTGGTGCAAGCTTGTTTTGAAGGCATGAAAACCTCAGGTTATGGCAGAATTATTAATGTAATATCTACATCTGTAAAAGCACCTCTTCCTAATTTGGGAGTATCTAATACCATAAGAGGTGCTGTAGCCAATTGGAGTAAAACCCTTGCTAATGAATTAGGCGAATTTGGCATTACTGTAAACAACGTTTTACCGGGTGCAACCGATACAGAAAGACTAAAAAGTATAGCTGAAAACAAATCGAAAAAAACTGGTAAAAGTGTTGATGCGGTTTTAGAAGCAATGGCGCAGCAAGTTCCGCTAAATAGGGTTGCAAAGCCTGAAGAAGTGGCTAACGCCATTACATTTTTAGCTTCTCCGTCAGGAGCATACATCAATGGAATAAACGTTCCTGTAGATGGAGGAAGAACTCCAAGTTTATGATAACTAGTTTTTTCTCATTTTTGAATCTTATTTAAAATTCATTTTGATAAAAAAGCTTTCCTCATTTATTTTGATTGTTTTGATAGGGTTTTCTGCCTTTAGCCAAAACAATGTGTTAAAGGTTAAACCTGTAAGACCTATAGGAAATGCTGTTTTAGGAATTCCTATTTCTTTTCCAGTTGCTTATGAAAGAGTGATTTTTTCATCGCTCACAGCCCAACTGAACGCATCTTACCAACTGCAAGGCGAGTTTGACAACACAAATTATTTTGATGTAGGAGAGTTAGGGTTTTCAAACATGAGTTTATCTTCATGGAAGGTGGGCCCTGAAGTAAGGTGGTATTTTGGGAAAAAAGAAGAGTTAACAGGGTTTTATGCTCAAGGATTTTTCAATTATTCGGAAACTTCATTAAATTCAGACTTTCTGTATGAAACTACTTTAGAGTTGGGTTTAGGCTCAAATATTCCTTATGCTGTTGATCTTGAAGTTGGAGGATATGGAAATTACATAAACTATGGTTTAGGGATTGGTAAACAATGGCTTTTTGGCAACTTTTGTTTAGACATAACTTGGTTTGGAGTTGGATGGGGGTCAGGAAACTTTGGAATTGAGGTAGATGGAAACTTAATTGAGTTAGGTCAAGTAAATAACCAGCTTGCTGCAGACGGACTTGCACTAGTTGACGCCACCAATGAAAAACTACCCACTTGGGAAAAGCTTGTTACCGAATTTCAAGATGAAATTGATGCAGTTGAAATACCTGTAGTTGACCCAAAAGTAACTAGCGAAACAACCACCACTTCAGGTAAAATGAATGTGAAAACCCCAGTTCCGTTTGTAAGGCTATTGAATTTTACCATTGGGTTTTCTTTTTAAGAACTTACAGTTTACGAACTTTTACATATTGAAATTAAGTAGATCACCGTATAGGTTAACCTAACATTCATTCTACTTTTGTTTTAAACTTTTAAACCTCTTTGTATGAAAACAAAAATTTTTACGCTAATGGTGGCAGCATTTGTTATGAGCAATTCATTGATGGCTCAAAAAAATGTAGTAAAAGTTAGACCACTAAGACCCGTTGTACAACTTGGGCTTGGCGCCCCTATTCAACTACCCCTTAGTTATGAAAGGGTTATAATTCCAAGACTTACAGGAGCTATCAATTTCACCTATAGCTTGGAAGGTTCTTTTGACCCTCCTTTTGCAGTAGACTTCGGAAACCTTTCTGCACCTACGATTTCTGGATGGCAATTTGGACCAGAGGTTCGATTTTATCCAAATATTTCAAAAGATACTCCAAGAGGATTTTATGTTGCCGGGTTTTTAGATATTTCAAAAAACAATTATTCAGGAGGCTATACATATGAATTGCCAGATTATGGATACTCAGCAGATCTCGGGTTAGAAGGAGATATCAGTAGAAATAATTATGGATTAGCATTAGGGACCCAAAAAATATTTGGGAAAATATTTTGTATAGATGTAAAATGGATTTCTTTAGCATGGGGTGGAGTTAACTCCACCATTGATGTAACAGGGGATTTAGGCTTAAACTCTTTACCAATTGGAATTCCTGCAGACCTAATTCCAAATTGGGAAAATGCTGCAGAGAGTTTGGAAAACCAACTAACAGAAGTTACTGACTTTCCAATACTAAATGGAGCTGAAATTAATGTTACAGGAAAAAGCACCAATGATGGCGCCATTGTAGAATATAACTCTGCACTACCGGCAGTTAGGTTAATGAATTTCTCAATTGGAATCGCATTTTAAGATAAAGTCTTAAAAAATTGGAAACCCTCACATTTGATATTGTGAGGGCTTTTTTTTACAACAACTTGAGCCCTAGGTTTATGGTAAATAGGTTATTCCTAACTTCTTGGTTCAAATCAATATAACTTATTCCAAAGTTATATCTCGCGTCAAGTGCGAGTTTCCATACATCAATACCTAAACCTGCTTGAAAACTGTAAGCCGCTTCATCTTTTAACTCCACAATTTCTCCATTTGGGATTGATGTATTAGGTAATTCGTTTTTTGAAATTGTTACATCCCTATTTAGCACTATAGAGGCAACAGGGCCTGCATTGGCCCTAATTTTTAATAACGGAATATCTAATAATTGATATCCAATCATAAGAGGTACATCTAATGTTGTAAGCTTTAACTCTTGAGTGGCGTCAAATTTTTGACCACTGCTTCCTGTTGGAGAATAAGTAAAATCAATGTCTCCTCGCTTTAAACCTATAAAGGCCTCAGGCTGAATAATGAGCTTTTTTAGCGTAAGCCTAGCAAATAAACCTCCTTGCATACCTGCCCTTGCACTTTCTACATAAGTGTTTATATCGGTTGATAATGTAGCCTGATTAAAACCTACTACCGGCCCTAGGGTAAAAGGTGAAATTTGCGAGAAACCAAGTATCGGAGCAAAAACTAACAAGGAAAAAAGTAGCTTTTTCATATTTATTTTTCTTTTGTTACTAATAATTTAAATCCTTTACCGTGCACATTAATTATTTCTACGTGTTCATCTTCACGGAGGTATTTTCTAAGCTTGGTTATGTACACATCCATGCTTCGGGAGTTAAAGTAAGAGTCGTCTCCCCAAATCTTTTTAAGAGCATAGGTTCTATCCAAAACATCATTTAAGTTCATGGCCAACAACTCTAACAAATCGTTTTCTTTTGAGGTAAGCTTACGGTCTTCTTCTCCGCCTTTTAAAAGCTGTGTTTTTTTGTTGAAAGTAAACTTGCCTATTTCATATTCTTCTTGCTCGGGCTGCTTTTCATGGGCTTTTGTTCTTCTTAAAACGGCTTTTATTCTCATTAAAAGCTCTTCCATACTAAAAGGCTTTTTAATGTAGTCGTCAGCACCTAAAGAAAACCCTTGAAGGGTATCTTCCTTCATTGATTTTGCCGTTAAAAAAATAATGGGCACATCGGTATTTACTCTTCTAATTTCTTTTGCCAGTGTAAAGCCATCTTTTACAGGCATCATCACATCTAAAATACACAGGTCGTAACCGCCTTTAATAAATTCTTTAAAGGCATCATCTCCATTTCGGGTTAGTGTACTTTTATACCCCTTGGCCATTAGGTATTCGTTCAAAATTGCCCCTAAGTTTGGGTCGTCTTCTGCCAATAAAAGTTTAATATCTTCCATGTTAATTAGATTTGGGTAAGTATATCTTAAACGTACTTCCTTTCCCTAAAGTACTATCTAGTTCAATTTTTCCTTGGTGTCGGTCTACAATTATTTTTACATAATTCAAACCTAAGCCAAAACCTTTAACATCATGCACATTCCCAGTTGGCACACGATAAAGTTTATCGAATATTTTTTTCTGGTTTTCCTTACTAATGCCAATTCCGTTGTCTTGCACACTTATTTCTACGTAGTTGTTCTGATCTTTTGTAGCTAGTTTAATTTCAGGTTGAGCGTGAGAGTATTTATTGGCATTGTCTACTAAATTGTAGATTACATTGGTAAGGTGAACTTTATCGCCACTGATAACCGGATTGGTAGAACAAAGGGCGGTTTCAATAATGCCTTGTTTTTCTTTTACCTGTAGCTCCACTTTGTTTACCACACTTAAAATCAATTGATTTAAGTCTATTGTTTGTTTATCAAGCTTAAAATCTCCTTTATCCCAAACGGCACTTTGCAAAACATTTTCTACTTGTACCCCCAACCTATGATTTTCTTCTTTTATCATGCCAACATACCTTGTAAGTAAGGTGTCGTTTTTCGCAATGTCTTTATCTGATAAAGCCTCACAAGCTAAAGAAATAGTTGAAATTGGGGTTTTTAACTCATGAGTCATATTGTTAATGAAATCGTTTTTGATTTCTGAGAGCTGCTTTTGCCTAATTATGGTATTTATAGCGTAAAAGAAAATTAGTATGATACCAATTACAAAAAAGCCTGAGGTAGTAAGCATGGCGCTCATATTTTTAAGTACAAATCCTGTTTGATGCGGGAAATGAACATTTAAATAATTGGCTTCTTGAATGATATCATCAGGAAAAAGTCTGGCGGTGTATTCCTCATTCAGTAGTTCATATTTTCCGCTTTCTGCTGAGGTAATTACTAAACCTCCACTTGCCGAAAAAATCCCAAACTCAAAACGTGTATTTATTCCTTTAGATTCGAATGATTGACCCAATAACGAGTCTAATTCTTTAACATCTACCCTCTCATCAATAGGCTCATTTAGGTTAACCTCCATCAGGCTTTTAACAATATCGCTGATTAGAATAGTTTTATTAATGAGTCGCTTTTTTACCAAAGAGTCTAACTCTAGTCTAATATCATTTTCTAAAAAACGGTCGTTTTCATCAATAGATTCAAAATTGAAACCCTTTACCAAAGAATCTTCAAATACTTCTAGCTCCTCTACCGCAACATGGCTTTCAATTTGTTTTCCTTCCGCCTCTTCTACATAATCAATAATTACATTTTCTCCTTTTCGCTCAAACTGCTTAAAAGCTGTAAACTCTGTTAAACTATCCGGAATATTGTTTAAGTCTAAAGAATCTGTTTTTAAAAACAACATTCTTCCTTGTTTATGCGACCTTAACTTACTTACGGCTTCTTCCTTTTCAAGAATAGATACCACCTCGCCCAAAGCATCTTGTACATTTCTAGAAAACTCCTCTTGCCTTAAAGAGACCGCATTTTTAATCCAATAAAATTGAATACTTATAATTCCAATTAGCACAATGGCCATTGAAATAATTAATAATTGAATAAATCCTTTTTTCAAGCTGTAACTTTTCTTTCTTCAGATGCGTCTTACGAGCAAAAGTAGCCCAACTTAAAAGCAGCCTTTAGGGTTTAACACAATTTAACGGGCGTTAACTGCTGTTTAACAAGGGCTTATGTTTAACCAAAATATGTTTGCAATGATGAAAAAAGTTATCCTCTCCCTGTTTCTTGCTTTAGTAGGTGTTTCTCTTACGGTTAGTGCCCAATCAAAAAAAGAAGAAGAAAATACCATTACCATCACTAAAGAAAAAGATGGAGAAAGCAAAACCTATACCTATGATTTTGAGGAGTTTGGAAAAGTGCTGGAAAAAATGGGTGAAAGCCTTGAAAGAATGGGAGAAGGACTAGAAGCCTTTTTTGAAGGTTTAGAAGACACGAACGTAGAAGTAATTGAGGTAAAGGAAGTAGAAGGTGAAGAGTTGGAAGTAATTATCCATGAAAAGCAAAACGGCAAGGAACGTGAAACCACCCTAAAAGGAGATGAAGCCAAAGCCTATTTAGCTGAAAAAAGAAAAGAAAAAGGAGAAAACAGCTTCTTGAATATTGATGGAAATATTACAGTTGATGTTACCAATGAAAAAAACAATGAAGAAATTCACATGGAAATAGACCTTGAAGACTTTTTTGAAGACTTTGGCATGGAATTTTCAGAAGATAAAAAGAAAAAAAAGAAAATCATCATCATCAAATATGACGATGATGAACGCAATAAAGAATATTAAAGATCGTTCTTACCATACCTAAATTTCGATTTTAGGCACACTCATTCGGCGGTTTATTTAAAGGGGCTTTTTCAAGCCCCTTTTTCTTTTGCTTTTTACCAAATGCATTAGTTTTACCTGCTAAGCAAACACCCATGGAAAAAATCTTAAACTTCATAAACGGAGAGCTTTTACCGCCGTCGTCAAAACAATTCATAGATAATTTCGAACCTGCTACAGGAAGGGTTTATTCCCAAATTCCTGATTCAGATAGCGCTGATATTGAGTCTGCCGTTACAGCTGCCAAAAAAGCCTTCGAAAGTTGGAGCATTACTCCTGCCAAAAAAAGGTCTGATATAATTCTAAAATTATCCAACCTAATTTTAGAAAATTTAGAAACGTTAGCCGAAGCGGAAGCTAGAGACAACGGTAAACCGGTTTGGCTAGCTAAAGAAGTTGATATTCCTCGTGCTGCGGCAAACTTTCACTTTTTTGCTACCGGTATTCTACATTTTGCAAGTGAGGCACATCCAATGGAAGATACAGCTATAAATTACACCTTACGCAGCCCTATTGGCGTGGTAGGTTGCATCTCTCCATGGAATTTACCTTTATATCTTTTTACTTGGAAAATTGCACCGGCATTAGCAGCCGGAAATTGTGTAGTTGCTAAACCATCAGAGGTTACTCCTATGACTGCCTTCTTACTTAGCAAATTATGCAATGAGGCTGGGTTGCCTCCTGGGGTATTAAATATTGTTCATGGCTTAGGGCCGAAGGTGGGCGATGCTATTTCAAGGCATCCAAGTATTAAAGCGATTTCTTTTACCGGAGGAACTGCAACAGGAGCAGCTATTGCTAAAATTGCCGCCCCAATGTTTAAGAAACTTTCTTTAGAGCTTGGAGGAAAAAACCCTGTACTCGTTTTTGATGATTGTGATTTTGAAAAGGCTATTGCCACAACTGTAAATTCTTCTTTTAGAAACCAAGGGCAAATTTGCTTGTGTGGCTCTAGAATATTTGTGCAGGAGGGTGTTTACGAAAAATTTAAGTCGCGGTTTGTTGAAGAAGTTTCAAAACTAAAAGTGAGCCACCCTTATGATGCTGAGGCTAAATTAGGTGCTTTGGTTTCACAACCTCATTTTGAGAAGGTAAAATCTTACATTGAATTAGCTAAAGACGAAGGCGGAACAGTTCTTACAGGTGGAAAAGAGGTAAAGCTAGAAGGAGATTACAAAAATGGTTGGTATTTGGAACCAACTGTTATTGAAGGTTTAGCCTTTGACTGCAGAACCAACCAAGAAGAAATTTTTGGACCCGTAGTTACCATAACACCTTTTAAAGATGAGGAACATGCCTTAAAAATGGCAAATAGCACTGAATATGGTTTAGCATCCGTTATTTGGACATCAGATTTGAAACGAGCACACCGGGTAGGGCAAAACATTGAAGCAGGAATTGTTTGGGTAAACTGTTGGATGCTACGAGACCTTCGAACCCCTTTTGGTGGAGTTAAAAATTCAGGGGTTGGTAGAGAAGGTGGTTTTGAAGCTTTAAAGTTTTTTACCGAGCCCAAAAATGTTTGCATTAAACTGTAAGTAAAAACGCTATTTTTGCGCTCCAATTTTAATGCCCAGGTGGCGGAATTGGTAGACGCGTTGGTCTCAAACACCAATGCCTTCGGGCGTGCCGGTTCGACTCCGGCCCTGGGTACTAAAAGCGAGGAATTCCTCGCTTTTTTATTTTCAAAACTTAAAACTGATCCCCGGTATCAACCTGAAAGTATTCCTAAAAAATGGGGCGTTGTTATCAGAAGCTAAGCTTTTTTCTTCAAGAAAAAAATAAAAAGAATGCTGAACTGCCATGGAAAACACAAGATGGTTCTTAATGGTTTTTTCTACGGAGATGCAATAGGTAATACCCCAATCTCCTAAAAAATGCAGGCTTTTAAAAGAGTAAGAATTTACAGTATCTGGGGGTAATGATATGTAGTGTAGTATTCCACTTCGGTATTCTGGCCCAACCCAACATAAAATTGAAAATCTTCTATGCCTACCTTAGGATTAAATTTCTTTGAAAACAATAAGGAGTGAGCCCAATCATTTTGATATACTATAGAGCCAACCCTTGTAAAATCTCCTCTTCCTAAAAACCGTTGGGTTACAACATAGGATAGTCTAAAACCTTTATTTAATTCAAAAGATGCAGATAAAAGATTTGAAGGGAAAAATCTAAATTTGAGATTGTAGGGTTCACCAGAAATATTATTTGAAATTGGATAAACTATCCCAACAGAGAAACGTCCTTTCAAATTTTGAAATCTAAATTCTTGAGTATATACTAAATTAACAAGGAAAACCCCACTAAGAATTAGAAACAATAATTTTTTCAATGGCAAATTCCCCGTTAGCATTTGTAATTTTTATAGTGTATACTCCTAATGGCATATAATTATTAACGATTAGGTAAGGTGCATAAATTTTTCTTTGTATATCCTTAACTATCCTTCCTTGCATATCTATTATTTCAACTTTGCAATTTCTTCAGGATATTTGAATTGTATCTGAATTGGTCCATTTGTGGGATTTGGGAAAATTGCAAATTCTGAGTTATCGTCTATTGTAGTATTCTTTTGAAGTTTTGAAAAACTTATGTGCTTTTTTATAAACCAGAAAAACAAAGAATAGCACGACAATAAAATGAATAAAAAAATAAAAATATAACATAACCTAGAATATTACTTAATTATAAAAAACTCTGACCTCCTATTAAGCTTTTGCTGAGTTACAGTACAAACAGGTGTTGGTTCGTCACATTTGCAATCAATTTTAGGGTTAGTCTCACCATAACCTTTACCAAAAACTCTGTTTTTGTTATCTAATTGTGATTGAAAATAAGCTATTGTTTCAGTAGCTCTTTGATTGGATAACATTAGGTTATACTCTTCTGACCCCTGACAATCAGTATAAGATTTTATCTCTAGCCTCCACGTTTTATTAGTTTTTAAAAGAGAAATTTAAGCATCCATTTCTTTTTTTGATCTCTCTGTTATTACTGCTTCATCAAATAGGTTTATTGAAGCATAGTAAGTAGATAATATAGAATAAATTCTAACCGTATTTTTATTTAATTTTCCATTGTTCCACGTAAATGCTTGTTGCAAATATTTAAGTTGTGTTTTTTTATCGCCTTTTTCTCCTACGCATCGTCCTAAATCAAGTTGATTTTGAATAACTTTAAATGTATCAGGAATGGCATATTCTGTAGCCTTTAAAAAGGAAGATTCAGCTACTTCTAAATTACCTTGTAGAACATTTACAATACCCTTTAACCGATAAACTTCGTAAAGGTCACTTGTTTCGTCATTATTCTTTTTTGCAATAAAACTGTCAACTATTTTTTCAGAAAAACTCGGGTT
>JAAZVO010000342.1 GCA_018623405.1 Crocinitomicaceae bacterium | reverse complement strand
GTTGCAAAAGTATTGATTTGAATAGGTTAATAAACTTTATTCAACAAGGATTCAAACTCTTGGTAGCTGTTACCTGATTTTAGGTTTTTAATTGCAATCCATTGCTTTTGCGAGCCGCTCTTTTGAAACTGTGTATTAAAAATTTCTGCAGGTATTTTAAAACCTTCAATATGAGTAAGATTATCAAAAATAATTTGTTGAACCATAGTTTGTCTGTGAAGTGAAACTATTGACTTAAGAGCATTATTTTCACTTTTTAGTAAAATGTAATCTGCATCAAATTGGTAAACTTTAATATACTCAGAGGCATTTATTGTTTGAATATCTGCCAATTCAAACCCTTTCATTTTAAGTTCTTCTTCAATATTAAAATCAAATAAAAAGAACCCCCAATAAGAAGGCTCAATTTTAAATTCTTGATTTCTAAGAATTATAGAATCTTCTTTTACCAAGACAAATTCATTTGTAAAAAAAAACATTTGAATATCATCTGGAAAACTTAGGTCATAAACTACTACCTGAGACTTAACATCGAACCAAAAATCTCCAATCAATAGAGATTCTTTACCAAATAAATCTTTTGATTTAATTGAAATATTTCCTTTTAAGAGTTGCGAAAAAACAGTTTGGCTAAAAACCAGGAAAAAAATAACCGGTATTATTTTATATGCCCCCATAGGCATATAGAATACCAAGCAGGGTAGCGTAAATTGAAACTACAGCCATATTTACAGTAAAACACCCCCAAAAAGCTTTTCTTCTTGCATAAATATTTTTTTCAGATTCTACATGAACAACAAGTACCGCTATGGGACCTGCAATTATTGGTGAAACAATTAACCCTCCAACACAAGTTGTTACTACGGCAAATAAATAAGGAGACATTCCTAATATTTCATAATCTTCATCATTTGGTTCATCATCATAAGATAGTAATGGCTTGTATTGATTAAATGCTTCATTAGCCATAAATCCATCCATGAGTGCAGCCTCTACTTTATTAGAAACTTCAAATTCATTTTTGAAAGATTCTCTATCAAACTGAAAAAATTGGTTGTAGTCTCTTGCTAATGTGCAAAGTGGAAAACAAAACAAGGTGATTATTAATAATCTCATGGAAAATGTTTTTCAATGATAAATAAAAACAAATAAGAAAAAAAATTAATGCACCTTTATGGCACAAAACTTAACCTTATGAAAAAACTAATTTTTGCAGGGCTATTTGCTCTAATTTTTGCTTCCCCAAAATCTTCATTTTCTCAAGATAAAGAGGTTGCGGTAGTAACTTTTTATGTTGATAAACACATTGCATTTGATCAATTAGATGGAGGTGTTGGCATGGCAGCCGCTATAGCATCTTTAGCTGAAGATGAAAACTTCAACCTTACTCCGGTACTTAATAATTTTCATGAAACATTCTTTAATAGCTATGGACCTCAATTTCCATTTAAATTAAAACCTGAAGAGGAAGTTATTGGAAACGAGGCCTACCAAGCCTATGAAAGTAAGCATGGTGAATCTGAAGATGAGGATAGAAATAAGCTATTCCAAAGATATATTACCTATGAAGGTTATAAACCACTAGGTATGACATTGCTAAAGAAAAACAGCAACGAGAAAGCTATGTTAGAAATATTTGATGATGTAGATGGTGTTATGATGGTAGACTTGAGTTATGCTTTTGTAAAAAAAACAGTGCCGTTTACAGCAGGTATTCAAGCATATGTTTCGATAAAACTTTACAATAAAGAAGGTGAAAAAGTTTTTAAACTTAGAAAATACGCAACTTCAAAAGAAAGCGTGGGAATTGTGGGTGGAATTCCAATTATGTCTCCTGAAAAATTACTTCCACTTTGTGAAAATGCCACTAAGGAAGTGGTAGAAGATTTGAATAAAAAATTGAAGAAGATTGCAGCAAAATCTGCTAAAAAGCTTTAAGATATTTTACTCCAATTAGGGCGCGATTTGAGATGATTTTTAAAATGCTCATTTAGCGCCTTTTTTTTTGGATTTTCTAAATTAACATCGTCTTTTAAAATAGCTGCTGCTGCTTGTCTAGCATATTGCAAAATTCTGCCATCTTTACCCAGGTCTGCTATTTTTAAATCTAACATTCCGCTTTGGCGCGTTCCCATCATATCTCCGGGGCCACGCAACTTTAAATCAACATCAGCTATTTCGAAACCATTATTTGTTTTTACCATGGTTTCCATTCTTAATTTAGCTTCTTTACTCAATTTAAAAGAAGTCATCAGAATACAATAACTCTGCTCTGCCCCTCTTCCTACTCTACCTCTTAACTGATGTAATTGCGAAAGTCCAAACCGCTCGGCGCTTTCTATTACCATAACTGAGGCATTTGGCACATTTACCCCTACTTCGATAACAGTAGTAGCCACCATTATTTGGGTTTGTTTATTTACAAAGCGTGCCATTTCATAATCTTTATCTTCTGCCTTCATTCTACCATGCACAATACTAACTTGATATTCAGGCTTAGGAAAAGCTCTGCATACACTTTCGTAACCATCCATTAAATCTTTGTAATCTAACTTTTCTGATTCTTCAATTAATGGATACACTATATATACTTGCATTCCTTTTTGTATTTCTTTTTTCAAAAAACCAAATACCTTTAAACGGGCAGAGTCAAATCGATGTTGGGTGTTTATTGGTTTTCTACCCGGAGGTAACTCATCAATAATGCTTACATCAAGATCACCATATAATGTCATTGCTAAAGTTCT
>JAAZVO010000341.1 GCA_018623405.1 Crocinitomicaceae bacterium | reverse complement strand
TTAATTTCATCGCTTCTATTTCTGAAAAGATAGGACAAGTTAAAGCAAGCTATTTGATTGGAGCTTCTCCAAAGTTGAGAAAGCAAAACCGAATTAAAACAATCCAATCATCTTTAGCTATTGAAGGAAATACACTTTCTGAAAAACAGATAACTGCCTTGCTTGAAAACAAAAGGGTTTTAGGTCCGGAAAATGAAATTAGAGAAGTTCAAAACGCAATAAGGGTTTACCAAAAGTTAGATAGTCTTAAGAGTACAAATGAAAAGAGTCTATTAAAAGCTCATCAATTGTTGATGGAAGGGTTGTCGCCAGAGGCCGGAAGCTACAGAACCTCAGGAGTTGGAATTGCTAAAGGAAAGGAAATTAAACACGTTGCACCACCTGCAAACAAAGTTCCTTATTTAATGAAAGACCTTTTAAATTACCTAAAAACCGAAAAAGACCACGTTTTAATTAAAAGTTGCGTTTTTCATTATGAATTAGAATTTATTCACCCTTTTTTGGACGGAAATGGCAGAATGGGTAGGTTGTGGCAAACCCGCATTTTGATGGATGAATACCCCATTTTTCAATTTATTCCATTTGAAACGTTAATTGCAAAATCACAACACGCGTATTATCATAATTTGGCCTTAAGCGATAGCAAAGGGAACTCCACCGCTTTTATTGAGTTTATGCTCAACATTATTGATGAAACCTTGCATTATTTGGTAAAAAGCAGTAAAAGCGTAACCTTAAGTCAAGAAGATAGAATTAGCGCTTTTTTGGAGTTGGGCAAAAATCAATTTACCAGAAAAGACTACATGGAAGTATTCAAAAACCTAAGTGCTGCTAGTGCCAGCCGCGACTTAAAAAAAGGAATTGAATTAGGAGTTTGGAAAAAATCAGGCGATAAAAGATTGACGGTTTATGAATTGTATTAAATAATCTCAGACTACTAAATACTTAGTCTTTTCATTCCTGAAATTTTGAAGCAACAAAAAAAATCAAGAATCTCTCAACTGGTTTTTGATTTTTAGTTTTTAGTTCTAATCTTACCCTGAGCCTTCAAGGAAAAAGAAAAACATCAAACATCAAATTCATCTGCCAAAATAAAATGCAGTCAGGCGAACTACAAATTAAAAACTAAGAACCCCAAACCACTTTGTTTACCCATTTAGGTAAATTATGGCAAAAGACAAAAAAACTGAAGATCAGATTATTGAGGCGGCACACAAGGTGTTTCAAGAAGAAGGATATGCAGGTGCTCGAATGCAAAAAATTGCAGATACAGCCAACATCAACAAAGGTTTGTTACACTATTATTTTAAATCAAAAGACAAATTGTTCTTTACCATTTTCTCCACGGCAGTAGAAAAAATGTTAGGCAAAATCTCAGAACTTAAAAAGTATAAACAACTAGAAGCAGAGCATAATCGGTTAAAGAAGATGTATGCCGAGTTAAGTCTATTACACCATGCCTTTAAAGATGCTGTAGAAAAAAAGCTTTAACACCTGATGAAAAAGGGGAACTGATAGATCATATGAGAGATGTTCATAAAATCAGTTGTCGTCAGGCTTGTATGGTAGTAAAGCAGCCGCGTAGCAGCTATTTATATCAACCTACCCCTAAAGATGATGATGCCTTAATAAAAGCTTTCAGAAGCCTTGTGGATAAGCACCCTGCTATTGGTTTTTGGCAAAGCTTCTATAGGTTACGAAGAATGGGCTTTACAGACAATCACAAACGCATGTACAGAGTGTATACACAGTTAAAATTAAATATCAGAAGAAGGTATCGCAAAAGATTACCTGCACGAGTTAAACAAGCTCTTTTTCAACCCAATGCTATCAATCAAGTATGGTCAATAGACTTTATGAGTGATAGCCTATGGGATGGAAGGAGATACAGATTATTGAACGTAATAGATGACTATAATAGAGAAATACTATCAATTGAAGCAGACCTTTCATTGCCAACTTTAAGATTAATAAGGCAGTTAGAACAACTAAAAGAGTTTAGAGGATTACCTAAAATGATAAGAGTAGATAATGGTCCTGAATTTATCTCTCATAGACTTGATAATTGGTGTAAAGAGCATAAAATAGACTTGTTATTTATACAACCGGGTAAGCCCATGCAAAACGGATTTATTGAAAGATGTAATGGAAATATTAGAAGAGAGCTATTAAATGCGTACGTCTTTAAAACTTTAGATGAGGTACGAATAAAAGCCGAGCAATACATGTTTGATTACAATTACAACAGACCGCACAAAGCTTTAAATTATAAAGTTCCCATGGACCTATTGATAGAAACCTAAATTTGTAAAACGTTCAACTTTTGAATGGTCCAAAAAATGGGGAAGCTTACACTGCTTGGGATGGATACATTGAAGGCAAAAACTTGGTGTTAATTGAAAATAAGCAGATTGTTCAAAGTTGGAGAACTTCAGAGTCTTCAGAAAATAATGAAGATTCTATTCTTCATATTGACCTCACAAAAGTTAATGAAGGCCCAAAAGTTACCCTAATCCACACCAATATTCCTCAAGGTCAAACCCAATATAAACAATGTTGGATTGACCATTATTTTGAACCAATGAAAGAATATTTTAGTAACTAAATTGTGATTTTAATTCACTACCAAAATTCATTAATCACCAATCTCCTCCAGCACCTCCGCCGCCAAAGCTACCGCCACCAAATCCTCCAAAACCTCCACTGCCTGAAGAAAAATCGCTCCAAGAACCACCCGAACTTCCACGCA
>JAAZVO010000082.1 GCA_018623405.1 Crocinitomicaceae bacterium | reverse complement strand
TAGACAAAATTTAATATTAAAAAATCTCGTCAATATCTTGTCTGCCTACAATTGCCACGATTTCAACATGTTCTTTGTTTAATCTATAGAATATACTGTTTGGAACACAAACACATTTTCTGTATCCAGGTTTTACTTCTTGAATTAATGGAAAGGCATTAGGATTTTCAACTATAATATCAAAATGATGGAAAAGTTGTTTGGCATATTTATCCGCTTGTGTCTTATATGGATAAGACTTATCTCTTTCTTTCCAATTCTAAACTGAAAACCAAAACCAATTTTAGGTGTTTTCTCGCCATGGAAGTTCAAATTACATCGAACGAAAAAAACGGAAAAGCTTTTCTTGGAGAAGACCAATCTCCGTTAGCAGAAATGACTTTTACGTGGGCAGGATCTGATAAAATCATTATTAACCACACCGAAGGATCTGATGCGCTTAAAGGTAAAAGTGCCGGTAATAAAATGTTAATGGCTTTGATTGAAAAGGCTAAGGAAGAGGGGTTTAAGATAATGCCCTTGTGTCCGTTTGCTCATTCTGTTTTCCAAAGGGATGCGAGCATTAAAGATGTTTGGTTTTAATTAAAACAAAAACCCCTAGCTCAATTGCTGAACTAGGGGCCTTTATGCTTTATTTGGTTAATGATTACAACTCAAATCTATCGAGCATCATTACTTTATTCCAAGCCGCTACAAAATCTTTCACGAATTTATCTTTAGCATCGCTACTTCCATAAACCTCAGCAATTGCTCTCAACTCAGAGTTCGAACCAAAAATAAGGTCAGCTCTGGTTGCAGTCCATTTTACGTTTCCGGTTTTTCTGTCTCTACCTTCAAAAACTTCATCGTTTTCATCAATTGATTTCCATTCGGTATCCATACTCAACAGATTTACAAAGTAATCGTTAGATAGTGTACCCGCATTATCAGTAAATACGCCATGTTTAGAGTTGTCGAAGTTGGTGTTTAACATTCTCATACCGCCAACTAAAACGGTCATTTCAGGAACCGATAGGGTTAACATTTGAGCTTTGTCAACCATTAATTGCTCTGTAGTAAGCGTATATTGAGCTTTCTTGTAGTTTCTCCAAGCATCAGCCATTGGCTCTAAAACCTCCATGCTTGCTTCATCGGTTTGCTCTTGAGTAGCATCTGTTCTACCGGGAGTAAATGGCACTTTAATGCTCACCCCTGCTTTTTTAGCCGCTTCCTCAATACCTACGTTTCCACCTAAAACAATTAAATCTGCCATTGAGATTTTATTGTCTTTTGACTTTTTGTTGAAGTCTTTTTGAATTTTTTCGTAAGCTGCTAAAACCCTATTTAGTTGCTCGGGATTATTTACCTCCCAATTGCGTTGAGGGGCTAATCTAATTCTGCCACCATTGGCCCCGCCTTTGTTATCTGTTGCTCTAAAAGTTGAGGCAGAAGCCCAAGCCGTTTCAACCATTTCGCTAGTGCTTAATCCTGAATTTAAGATTGATTTTTTCAATTCGTTTATGTCAGCATCATTCACTAAAGCATAATCTACGGCAGGAATTGGGTCTTGCCATAAGAAATCTTCTTTAGGTACTTCAGGCCCAAGGTATAAAGATTTTGGACCCATGTCTCTGTGTGTTAGCTTGAACCAAGCTTTGGCGAATGCTTCATCAAACTCATCAGGGTTTTCCATAAATCTTTTTGAGATTTTAGCATATTCAGGATCAAACCTTAATGAAAGGTCAGTAGTTAGCATTGTGGGTGCGTGCTTTTTCTCTGAATCAAAGGCATCAGGTACTTTTACTTTTGGGTCTTTGGCTACCCATTGGTGTGCTCCTCCGGGGCTTTTCGTTAATTCCCACTCTTCGCTAAAAAGAATTCTTAAATATTCATGGTTCCATTCTGTTGGTTTTGAAGTCCAAATAACTTCTAAACCTGATGTTATTGCGTCCGGACCATTACCTGATTTGTATTTGCTTTTCCAACCGAAACCTTGCTCTTCCATATCTGAGCCTTCAGGAGCCGCACCTAAGTTACTTCCGGGAGCCGCACCGTGCGTTTTACCTAAGGTGTGTCCACCTGCAATTAGTGCAACAGTTTCTTCATCATTCATACCCATTCTACCGAAAGTTTCTCTAATGTCTTTTGCAGCAGCAAAAGGATCAGGGTTGCCATTTGGTCCTTCAGGGTTTACATAAATTAAACCCATTTGAACGGCAGCAAGAGGTTTCTCTAAATCTCTATCTCCTGTGTAACGCTTGTCATCTAGCATTTGCGCTTCAAGTCCCCAATAAACATTGGTATTAGGTTGCCAAACATCAGCACGACCACCTCCAAAACCTAAGGTTTCGAAGCCCATATCTTCTAAGGCAACATTACCTGCTAAAATCATTAAATCGGCCCAAGAAATATTTTTACCATACTTCTGCTTTACAGGCCAAAGCAACCTTCTTGCTTTATCTAAATTGGCGTTATCAGGCCAACTGTTTAGCGGAGCAAAACGCTGCTGACCTTCTCTAGAACCGCCACGGCCGTCACCTGTTCTGTAAGTTCCTGCACTGTGCCACGCCATTCTAATAAATAACCCTCCATAATGGCCCCAATCTGCAGGCCACCAATCTTGAGAGGCAGTTAATGTTTGTCTGATGTCTTCTTTTAACGCATTGTAATCTAAACTGTTAAAAGCTTCTTTGTAATCAAAATCTTCACCATAAGGATTTGATTCTTGATCGTGAATTCTAAGTGGACTAAGGTCTAATCTATTTGGCCACCACTCGTTAATTGTTTTAGCATCTCTTTTTGTTATTGAGGTAGTTTCACTAGCTTCTCCATCAATTTTTGCGTTTGCACCATGGGCACTTTCATATTTCATGTAAGCATCATGGCTTTTTGATGTTGAAGCACTTCCGTGTCCGAAAGGACATTTTAATTCTGTTGAGGGATTGTCTTGAGCAAACAGCGAAACGCTTGAAAATGCTAAGACGGTCAATAGTGATTTCTTCATTTTATCGGGATTTATTTGTTCAGTACAAATAACTAAAAATGAAGAGGATTGTTCAAATTGATAAAATTTATATCAATATAAGATTTTGATATAATGAGGGTAGTTAAATCCTAGCTCATAGGCTATTTCTGAGTCTGCCTTTGAAGATCCAAGCAATAAATCTTTGGCTAACTCTACCATATATTCATTGATGTGGTCTTTTGCGGTTTTCCTAACCTTGTACTGCCACTATTGTTTTCATTGTAACGCAGCCACATTTGGTGCCATGTAATAAGTCTAAAATACTGACTTCCCGACTCATTTATATTAACTTTTAGTCCAGTTGAATATTCTGAGGATCCTTGCGCAAATCCGTTGATTAAAAACACCAAAAATAGGAGAGAGAGCCAAAGCTTTTTCATTGCATTGCTTTGTCGGCAAAACTATATGGCTATTTGGCCGTAGAAATGATTTTGCTCAACCCTAAAGCTGATTTTTATCTCTTAAACGAAAACCTTGTTTTCACCTTTGATTCAATACCATTCATTTCAAGAATAGGATAGGCAAAAAAGGGAATAGTACCTGAACTCGGGCTTGGTTGAACAACCAAATCTCTGCCACGACTCAACTCAATTCTATTAGCCGGATGGTGCCCAAAATAATAGGTTGCTAAGGCGGAATATTTATTGGCTTCACTAATATCGATGGGCCACCATTTGCCTTCAGCGAAAAACTCAGCCCAACAATGGTAACCATCGGTTCCACCTTCATCTCTGTTTGCGGGAATTGCTGCGCCAATGGCAAAGCGAGCCGGAATTCCTGCACTTTTGGCTAATGAGATAAATAGAGAATGAAACTCGGTACAATTTCCCGATTTTGAATCGCAAGCAAAGTTGGCATCTCCGGTTCCGTATTTTCCTTGTTTTGCGTACCGCACTGTTTCAATTACATAATCATATAAGGCACGGGCTTTCACTAAATTATTATCGTTTTCTTTTCCAAATAGAACAGAATCAGCAATTTCTTGAAATCTGCCACCGGTAGGTAAAAGGGGAGACGAGTTTAATGCGTTTATTGAAGGTTGCGGTGCTTCATATGGTCCTTTTTCTTTGCGAATAACATCATAAGCTAGCTCAATTGTTTTTTCACTATGTGTTGAGTTTAATTCAGCAAAACCAATCTTGTTTCCAAATTTTGATTCTGTTATGGTTTGTAGCTCTATGGGACTCACTATGCTTTTTATGGTAATGGTTTGGAAATCATCAGATTGTGGGATGGGCAACCACAAACGTGCAGGGGAAGTTATTTTAGGAAGTGAAATGGTGTAAAAAAACTCAAATTGATCTTCACCTTCAATCACTCCTAGCAAAGTGTTATCTGCTCGATTAGTAGGAACAGTAAACCAGGTTTTGTCTTTCTTATTTTGCTTCCACGTGTAAAATGGCTTTCCGTTTAATTTATGCAGGGTGGTTTTTGTCACTTCCATTTGATTTGTTGTACCTTCCAAAAAGAAATCTACATCGTACACATCTCCTGAAACATCAGCCAAGTCAACACAAGCAAAGTAACTTCCCTTTTTAAGTACTGATAAGTATTCTGTATGTACCCGAACCAATCTTAGTTTTAGGTTTAAAGTATCATCAGCAATGGTAAAATAACCCCCTTCACCTTTTGTTTTTTGAGTAATGTAGTTGTGAATTCCTTTTTCTACGTCAGCAATTGTGGCTAAAGGCTTTTCAGTTTTTTTTGAAGTTTTCGGTTCTACAAGTTTTTCATTTTTTGCAGCATTTTTACAGCTGTAGCTTATGAGGAGAACTATTATTATCAGGAAAGGAAATCGTTTTATCATGGCTTAAAAGTAGAGTTTGTGCGTTAGTTATCAAACGATTTAAGTGTAGGTAAGTGAAAATGATATTTCACTGATAATCGCCTAACTAATATTACCGTAATTACAGCAAATATTTCATGGTATGGGTGAAAACCTGAAAATTGATAACAAACAAAATAGACAATTCCACCTGCTACGCTTGCTAAGGCATAAACTTCTTTTCTGAACAATAACGGAACTTCATTAATAATAATATCTCTTATTACACCTCCAACAGAACCGGAAACAGCTCCAATAATTATGCATATCCAAATAGGAAAACCTAATTCTAGTGCTTTATCTATTCCCGAAACTGTGAATAAACCTAATCCAACGGTATCAAAAATAAATAGCGTTTTATCAAGCTTTATGATCCGGCGTTTAAAAATTAGTACCGCTATTAAAGCTACCCCTGTAACAATGGCATATTTTGGGTCTTCCATCCAAAAAGGCGTAACACCAAGCAAAAGGTCTCTTGTTGTACCGCCGCCAATGGCAGTAATAAACCCTATAACATAAGCACCAAAAAGATCAAACTCCTTTCGCGATGCCCACCTTAGTCCACTAATAGCAAAGGCTAGAGTTCCTAAAAGGTCAATTATGGTAGTTAGGTTTGTGGTTGAGAATTCAGTCATTGATAAAATTGAATAGTTTCAAATAAACAGAAATGAATAAGAAAAATGCAAATTGAATCATATTAGAGGTAAAAACCACTATTGTTGCGTTGTTGTTTATGGAGCAATTATTAAACATATCTGATGCGGTTTTTGGTGAAGGTTATCTAACAGAAGATAGCATAAAACTTTACAAAAGAAATCCTTATGCAAGTATTCTAAAGCTTGAAAAAGATGGTGTGATTCAAGGGTTTTCAATGCTACAGTTATTATCGCTTAATGAGTTGCAAAAAGAATTATTTGTAGATCTGCCAAATGATTTGAAAGGCTTTTCCAAAATAGGTTACAGAAAAATGACTGCAGTTCACCCGAAATTTAAAAGGTTGGGACTTGGAATAAAACTTTTTGAAGAAGGTCAAAAATGGTTTGAGGATCAGCATATTGATGCAGTGGTTACAGTTTCTTGGATAAATCCTAAAACGCTAAAATTTAGAAAGTTTATTGAGTCGAATGGATTTAAGCCAATTCAAAAGCTTAAGGGATATTGGCATCAAGATAGTTTAGATAGAAATTACAATTGCTTGGCTTGTGGCGCTCCTCCTTGCCATTGTAGCGGTATGTTGTATATTAAAATTTAGCATATTAATTGCATGTTGTTAGACTATGAATCATCAAAGTTTGAAGGAATAATTCCCCTTTCAGGAGGAATTGACAGTACTGCTTTGTTGTACAGAATATTAAAGGAAAATCCGCAGCATAACTATTTAGTTTACAGGGTAAATATGGTGCATGGCACAAGTGGCCACCGCACCACCCAATAGGCGCAAGCTACAGAAGCTATTGTAAAATGGCTTTATGAAAATGGCTTAAAGAATTTTTGCTTTAAGCGTTTGAGTATAGATTACGCTAGTTTAGGCATGACTCCTCCTGTTTGGGACAGCGAGGTTATCAATTTTTTTGGTGCAATGATTATTCAGGCACATCCTGAAATTAAAGTGTTTTATGACGGGGCAATTAAAGATGATTTTAAAGACCCTGATTTTCAAAACAGGTTAAATAAAATTGCTGATATCCTTTATCTGCATACTCAAAAAAGTAAGGAAACACTAAAAATTGAGTTTCCAATTCGAAACCTTTTAAAATATGAAGTAATACAATCTATTCCTGAAGATTTATTAAAACTCACATGGAGTTGCAGGTATCCTAAAATAGTTGCCCCTTGGACATTCGGGAGGTGTCATGAGTGTCCACAATGCAAGGTGTTAGATAGGGTATTAGAAGAACACCCTGAATTAGAAGGTACATTTGTTTAATCTTCCTCAGTCTTTTTCTTGATAGGGCCACTAAGCTTATAAATTATATAGCCAAAACCATCCAAAAAGTGAATGATAATTACAGCAGCTACAAGGAAGGTGAAAGTATTGTCAGTTTCCATAGATTAAACAAAATTCACAAATTAAAAAGCAGTAGAAAGTGATAGTTGTTGCTTTTCAGGTAATTATTAATAAACTATACTAAATCGTTCGTTCCTCACTCTTCGGGATAAGCTCGACTACGCAAATCATAGATTTGCTGTCTCGCTTACTTCCCGATACAGAACTTTCCAAAAATGTTTCCGAGCAGGTCATCGGTGGTAATTTCTCCGGTAATGAGACCTAGTTGGTGTAAAGAGGCGCGAATGTCCATTGCAATAAAATCTCCTGTTATGCCTGAGTTTAAACCATCTAATGCTTTGGTTAAGGCCTCGTCGGCTTTGGTTAAGGCTTCCCAATGGCGGGTATTACTTACAAGGGTTTGGTCTTCCTTTAAAATATGTAACTGAGCGGTTTCTAAAAGTGATTCCTTTAATTCTTCAATGTTCCATTTCTCTTTGGCTGAGATGAAATGGATATTTTCAAAATCCTCAAACTGCTTTTTAGCATCAGCTAAATTTTTTAAATCAACTTTATTTCCAATAATTAGCAATTTAGCATTGTTTTTTTCTAAAGATGGTTTTATTTCATCTAGGGTTTCATGAAGTAGCGAAGGTGAGGTAGTATTTAAATCTACCAAAAGCATAACTACGGCTGCCGTTTCAATTTTCTCAAGCGTTCTTTTTACACCTAATGCCTCCACCTTATCATCGGTTTGTCTGATGCCTGCGGTATCAATAAATCTGAAAATGGTGCCCTTTATATTTATTTCATCTTCAATAGTATCACGGGTAGTGCCTTCAATTTCAGTTACCAATGCTCTTTCTTCGTTTAGTAAAGCATTGAGCAATGTAGATTTTCCTGCATTTGGTTTTCCTGCTATTACTACTGGAATTCCTTCTTTAATGGCGTTACCCAACTGAAATGAATCAATTAATCGGGCTAAAACCTTTTTTACATTTAAAATTAAGTCTCGTAATTGGTCTCTGTTAGCAAACTCAACATCTTCTTCGCTAAAATCTAATTCTAATTCAATCATTGAGGCAAAATGAATCAACTCCTCCCGTAGGTTATTTATTTCTTGCGAAAACCCACCACGCATTTGATTCATGGCAATTTTGTGAGCACTTGCAGAGTTAGAAGCAATTAAATCACCAACAGCTTCGGCTTGAGATAAATCTAACTTTCCATTGATAAAAGCTCGTAAGGTAAACTCTCCGGGCTGAGCTGCGGTAGCGCCATTTTTTATCAATAATTCAATTATAGATTTTTGAATGTAGGGCGATCCATGACAAGAAATTTCTACTGTATTTTCTCCGGTGTATGATGTTGGAGTTTTAAATAAGGCAATTACAACTTCATCTAAAACAGTATCACCATCAACAATTTTTCCAAAATGCAATGTGTGTGAAGCTTGATTGAGTAAGTTTTTTCCTTTAAAAACCTTTTGGGTAATTTCTATGGCTTTTTCGCCACTCAACCGAATTACACCAATGGCGCCTACTCCTTGAGGAGTAGATAATGCAACAATGGTTGTTTTTTCTGCAATTGATGAAATCATTTCACAAAGGTAGAAGGCTATCAACAGAAATTTGAAAATAATTTAAACTTTCATTCGGCAAAAAGGGGTTATGTTAATTACATTTGACCACCAACAAAAAAAGCAACTCAATGAGTGTACTCGTAAATAAAGATTCAAAGATTATTGTACAAGGTTTTACAGGAAAAGAAGGAACGTTTCATGCAGAGCAAATGATTGCCTATGGAACTAACGTAGTAGGAGGGGTAACTCCGGGAAAAGGAGGGCAGCAACACCTAGATAAACCCGTTTTTAATACTGTTAAAGATGCTGTAGATCAAGCTGGGGCAGATGTTTCAATCATATTTGTGCCACCACCCTTTGCGGCTGATGCTATTATGGAGGCTGCTGATGCAGGCATTAAAGTAATAGTTTGTATTACAGAGGGAATTCCTACCAAAGATATGATTACCGTAAAAGAATTCTTAAAAGATTACGATGCCACTTTAGTTGGACCTAACTGTCCGGGAGTAATTACCCCTGAGCAGGCAAAAGTTGGTATTATGCCAGGTTTTGTTTTCAAAAAAGGTAAAATTGGTATAGTTTCAAAATCAGGTACTTTAACCTATGAAGCTGCGGACCAAGTGGTAAAAGCAGGATTAGGTATTTCTACAGCTATTGGTATTGGGGGAGACCCAATTATTGGTACAGCTACTAGAGAGGCTGTAAAATTGTTGATGAGTGATCCTGAAACCGAGGGTATTGTAATGATTGGTGAAATTGGTGGAAGCATGGAAGCCGATGCTGCCAAATGGATAAAAGAAAATGGTACCAAGCCTGTAGTTGGTTTTATTGCCGGACAAACAGCGCCAAAGGGAAGAAAAATGGGTCATGCAGGAGCCATTGTAGGTGGAAAAGATGATACCGCTGCTGCCAAAATGAAAATTATGGCCGAATGTGGAATTCATGTAGTTGATTCACCTGCTCAAATTGGTGCTACCATGGCCAAAGTATTAGGATAAGTAAACCGCTAGTTTTTATATAGATGAAAAGCCCTTCAAGAAATTGAGGGGCTTTTTAGTTTATGATTAGTTGTTTTAGGAATTTTTCCAATAGATTACTCTTTTCGGTTGTGAACTTGAGTAGGGGGAGACTCGATCAAAAGCCTGCTCACTTTGTTCACTAAGTCTATTTTTTCCTAAACCTTTGAGCAAGAATGAATATTTATTAAAGATTACTCCCTTCGGTCGTGATCTTGATTGGTGTGGAGAAGCAATCAAAAGCCTAACTTCTTTCAGAAGTTGTAGTCTTTTTAATTCCCCAAACCTTTGAGCAAGCTCAGGTTTGGGGAATTAAAAAAGCCTTGTTGCTTTTGCAACAAGGCTTTCGATTGGTCGGGGTGGCAAGATTCGAACTTGCGACCTCCTGCTCCCAAAGCAGGCGCGATAACCGGGCTACGCTACACCCCGAAAATGTCAAATGTTCGATTTTTGATGAGGTCGCTCGCACTTGCGACCTTGACTTCCTTTAGGCAGGCTTCCTGAAAAACTAGGAAGCGATAACCTGGCAGAGCCTGTCCCGAAGGACTGAGGGGCTACACCCCGATGCTTCTTTTAAGCGGCTGCAAAATTAAGGATAATCTTAATTCTGCAAAATTTTAATTAAACTAATTTAGATTC
>JAAZVO010000340.1 GCA_018623405.1 Crocinitomicaceae bacterium | reverse complement strand
TTATGAAAACTTTGTACGTGTTCAGACTGATGCAGCGGTAAGAAAGTTAGCGGGCTCATATTCTTACGACAACTTTGATGATGACCAAACAGAGGTTACTTTACGGTCGGGGTTAGACGAAGTAAACAATGCCCTAGAAGATGAATTATCTGAAAGACTAGAAATTGCAGGTATTAAGGTTTTAGAGGCTAGAATTGGTTATTTGGCTTATGCACCTGAAATTGCAAATGCTATGCTTAGAAGACAACAAGCTGTTGCCATTGTTGCTGCAAGGCAAAAAATTGTTGAAGGAGCTGTAGGTATGGTAGAGATGGCCTTGGCTGAGTTATCTAAAAAAGACCTTATTGAGTTAGATGAAGATAAAAAAGCAACTATGGTAAGTAATTTAATGGTGGTACTGTGTAGCGATAAAGATGCTAGCCCCGTAATTAATACAGGAACGCTTCACCAATAATTAGGTATGTCGAAAAAGAAGAATTTCGTTCTTCGGTTAGACCCTGAGGTTCATAAAGCTATTGAAAATTGGGCTGCGGATGAGTTCCGGAGTACCAACGGACAATTAGAATGGATAATTACGCAAGCTTTAAAAAAAGCTAAAAGAATGCCTAAAAAAACAGATTAGAATAATACTTGATAAAGCTTTTTAACAACTATTTGCCTTACCTTAAAAAGCCTCTTAGTTTATAGTAACCAATTTGCAAAGCATACTTTATCCGCTTTTTGGCAACTTTAAATTGCCTTTTTAACGTTGGTGGCCCCACTCTTTCCTTTTTCTTGTTATTGGCATGAGGAAACGGAACATCAGGAATGGGTTTCTTTAAAAAATCACATAACTCCTTCCACCCTGCTCCACTAGTAAAATCAACTACTAAAAGGTCTTGTGGTCTATCTTTAAAATATGCTAAAATCTCGTTATTATGATTATTGTAAACATCCAAGGTATTTTGCTTATGGTCCTTAGGCAAGCCCTTTCCTAAGCCATAAATCCATTCATGCATTGGGCTTCTTAAATCCCCTATATGCCTCTCAACACTTTTATACCAGCTTTCAGGCTCGCGAATAGTTAGAATGAATTTGCAATTGGAAATAGCGCTATCAAGTTCCTTGTAAATTAAGGGCCAAGGGTTGTCTTCTACGGCATCGTATTTTTTAATTTTCCTTAGAACACTTTCGAAATTACCGTGAAGTATTGGCCAAAGCAATTGATAGTTGTTATCTCCAACTTTATAACCTAGAATTTTTAAAGCTTCTCTTAAAGAAGATGTGCCGGTTTTTTGAAAACCAACGCCAATAATTTTATGTGAAAGCTGCCCCTTCAAATCGAGGCAAATTTAGGCTTATAACATCACCGAGCGCAAGAAAAGCAATGCAGATTGTTCCATGATACAAAACCTTCCATCTGCTTCAAAAATTTCTTGCATTTCATCTAGAATTTTTGCTGCTTCTGCTTCTGTGGCAAAAAACTTTGGTTTAAACCTTAGTAGCATTTCGGTTCTTTCTGTTTTATTAAGCTTTTCGATTAACTTTTTAGAGAACTCTGCTTTTTCATTGCCAACATGATCTACAATGGCTTGAAACTCTTCATCTTTTAGTTGATTGTCTGCATAAGCAGCATACATTAATACGTAAGCTTCAAAGTCTTTTGAGTCCCACTTTTCTAGTAATAATGCAGAAATTTTATCAGCCATTTTAGATATTTATTACAAGTATGATTTATTTTTTTTGGAAACAATGTTATTTCCTGTGAATGTCGTGTTTTTTTCGTTCAATTAAAGTTGAATCTCCTCAAAAAGAATTTCGAAGTTTACCTGAATTTCGTCTTGCACCTTAATCATACCCATAAATTTTTCAGGTGCATCAATATTAAAATCACTAAGGCAAATTGATTTTTCGCCATTGAATTTTTTGGTTTTTCCATTTGCCACAACCAACTTTTTAGTTCCTGCAATTTCTATCCAAAGGCGGTTTTAAAGAAATATTGGGATTTATTTCTCTTAAAAACTTGATTAATGCTAGCTTATCAGCGGGAGAAATAATTACACTGCTATACTTTCCGTAATTAATTTGAATACGATCTAACGAAGGAGCAGGACTAGCAAGGGCAATTCTTGTTTTCTCTATTGATAAAATATCTGAGATTAAAATTTTATAACCTCCAAACCAACCAATTTGTATAAAAAGCTCATCTTTTAATGTTACAATATATCTTGTAAAAAGTGTGAGGTTTAAGAAAATTACTGCAGTAATTGCCATTATTAATACAATGGGCCACTTTTCATCAATAATCCCAAGAATGGCAAAATATAAAAACAAAGCATAAATAGGCAGGAATATCCACCAAGAAACCTTTGCTTTAAAAATTGCCTTTACTTCGATTACCTTCCGCCTTTTAACATTCTGTTACGCTTTACTAAATAGGCCTGTAAAACCTGATCAAACCCTTTGTTGATATCTGCCTTAATGTAATCTATAGCGTATTGGCCCGCTTTTAATTTTATTTCTCTGTCAAACTCATTCATTTGTTTAATGTAGGCTTCTTTAACAGCGTTAGGGTGTAATTTTACATTAACACCGCTT
This sequence comes from Crocinitomicaceae bacterium, assembly GCA_018623405.1. Taxonomy (GTDB): domain Bacteria; phylum Bacteroidota; class Bacteroidia; order Flavobacteriales_G; family Salibacteraceae; genus JAAZVO01. The sequence continues at coordinate 175 of JAAZVO010000340.1, read as the reverse complement.
TCTAAATCAATAAATTGGGTTGGCCTGTTTTGAAACTCGAAATCAAGTTCTTTTTGCTTATCAATAACATGAAAGATAATTGCTTCATGTTTATTGTGCTTTAAATGTTGGAGCGCCCCAAATAAATCATCTAAATTTCCATAGCTATCCATCATATCACTAAATAGAATAACTA
>JAAZVO010000339.1 GCA_018623405.1 Crocinitomicaceae bacterium | reverse complement strand
CCGGAACTCCTATCTACTTTGATAAGAATAGTCCGGACGTAAAGTTTTGTGCACCTGTTAGTGGAGAGATAGCCGAGATAGTAAGAGGTGAAAAAAGGAGAATTCTTGAGGTTAGAATTCTTGCTGATCAAGAAATTAAATACGAAGACTTTGGCGCTGCTAATCCTAACGATCTTTCATCAGATGATGTAAAGGCTAAAATGTTAGCCAGTGGCGTTTGGCCATTTGTTCGTCAAAGACCATACGATATTATAGCTAATCCTAATGAAAAGCCAAAAGCAATTTTCATTTCAGGATTCGATTCAAATCCTTTAGCCGCTGATGTTGATTTTATTCTTCAAGACAAGAAAGAGGAATTTCAGGCAGGTATCGATGCGCTTAAAAAACTTACCGATAGAAAAATCCATTTAGGATTAAAGCCTAATCATGCTGCTAATTCTGTTTTAAATAGCGCTCAAGGAGTTGAAGTAATTACCTTTGAAGGTCCTCATCCTGCAGGTAATGTTGGTGTTCAAATCCATCATACAGATCCTATCAACAAAGGAGAGCGCGTTTGGTATGTTGCTCCTCAGGATGTTTTAATTATTGGAAGGCTTTTCTTAACAGGTAAGTTTGATGCATCAAAAATTATTGCATTTGCCGGTTCAGAAGTTAAGAAGCCAAAGTACTATAAAACCGTTTTTGGTGCTTCAATAAAAAACTTGGTCGAAGGAAATATAAACGAGGGTGTAAACAGGTATATCAGTGGAAATCCTCTAACCGGATCTAGAATAGAAAAGGATGGTTACCTTGGTGCTTACGATACTTCAATTTCTGTTATTCCTGAAGGGACAGAATCTAGATTTTTTGGTTGGATTACTCCAAACTTTGATAAGTTAAGTGCATCAAGAACCATGTTTAGCTGGTTAATGCCTAACAAAAAATATACACTAGATACCAACTTGAATGGAGAAGACAGAGCCTTTGTAGTAACAGGTCAGTACGAAAAGGTTTTTCCTTTCGATATTTATCCGGTTTATCTATTAAAAGCAATCCTAACCCAAGACATAGAAAAAATGGAAAATCTGGGCATTTTTGAAGTTGCCCCTGAAGATTTTGCACTTTGTGAATTTGTTTGTACTTCTAAAATGCAATTACAAAAATTAGTTCGCAAAGGTTTAGACCAAATGATTGAAGAAGTAGGATAATTTTAGAATATGAAGTTTTTAAGAGATTATTTAGATTCAATTAAACCCAATTTTGAGAAAGGTGGAAAATTTGAAAAACTCCACTCCGTATTTGATGGGTTTGAAACTTTTCTATTTGTACCAAAGCACACTGCAGAATCAGGTGCTCACATTAGAGATGGTATAGACATGAAAAGAACCATGTTTACTGTGGTTATTGCTATGATTCCGGCCATGCTATTTGGCGTTTGGAATACAGGGCATCAACACTTTTTATCACTTGGCATGTATGCCGATCCATTTGATGGAATAGTGGATAAGGTAATTTTTGGATTAATTCAAATTCTGCCATTAATTGTAGTTTCTTATGGTGTTGGTTTAGGTATTGAGTTTTTGTTCGCTCAATTAAGAGGGCATTCAATAAACGAAGGCTTTTTAGTTTCAGGATTATTGATTCCACTTTGTTTACCTTCTGAAGTTCCATTATGGATGGTTGCTGTGGCAACTGCATTTGCGGTTGTAATTGGTAAAGAAGTTTTTGGAGGAACAGGTATGAATATCTTAAATCCGGCCCTTACAGCAAGAGCATTTTTGTTCTTTGCCTATCCAACAAAAATGTCGGGTAACTCAGTATGGATAAATACTTCAACATTTGAAGGTCAAGCGTTGGTTGATGGCTACTCAGGAGAAACTTTATTGGCTCAATCAGTTCAATCTTCTTCTAATTATATAAACGCAGCAGGTGTTCCTTATGAATCTGCTACAGATGCTTGGATGAACGCTTTTTGGGGTTTTATTCCAGGGTCAATTGGTGAAACTTCAGTTGTTGCAATTTTAATTGGTGCAGGTGTTTTATTATTTACCGGAATTGGTTCTTGGAGAATTATGTTATCCTTCTTCTTAGGAGGTTATGTAATGGGATTACTTTTCAATATGTGGGGAGCAAATGAATTCATGAAAGTTCCTGCTATCTATCAAACTTTTATGGGAGGCTTCTTCTTTGGGATGGTATTTATGGCCACCGATCCGGTAAGTGCTGCACAAACCAATGTAGGTAAATGGATATACGGTTTTCTTGCAGGATTCTTGGGCATAATGATTAGGGTATTTAATCCTGCTTATCCTGAAGGAATAATGATGTCTATATTATTTATGAATGTTATGGCTCCCCTAATCGATCATTATGTGGTTCAAGCCAACATCAGCAAAAGATTAAAAAGAGTAAAAGTTGCAAATTCTTAACCATGGCTATTAAAAAAGACAGTAACGGTTTTACTTTCGGATTTGCCATTGTAATGGTGGTAATTGTAGGAGCCCTTCTTTCGCTTGCTGCAATGGGGTTAAAACCATTCCAAAAGGAAAACCTTAAACAAGAAAGAATGAAAAATATTCTTTCATCAGTAGGAGTAGAGGTTTCAATGAGCGAAGCTGGAGATGCTTTCGAGAAGTATATTGTAAAGCGTATTATGCTTGATGCAGAAGGTAACATCATTAATGAAGTGAACGGGAAAATCGCCACCTTGGCTGATGGTCAAGAGGCTTTTGATAAAGATCCTTTTAATGTTGATGTGAAAAAGGAATACAGAGCGCTTCCAT
>JAAZVO010000081.1 GCA_018623405.1 Crocinitomicaceae bacterium | reverse complement strand
TGGTTTTCTGCATTGTATCTAATTGACTTAAATGGAATTGAAAATTCAGCTTGCCATCTATCCTCAAAAAGTTGAACTTCACTAAACCATCTATTATCCCAAACAATTGTGGTACTAGTTCCATTAGCAATCATTGCTTCCGTTTGAGCCCCTAAGGCATTAACACCAAATATGAACCCGTTTTGGCCATCCCCGAAAGGATCAAAAGAAATTGAAAAAACATCGTTATCCATAATGTTAAAATCTCTTTTTAAGGTTTGAACAAAAGGTTCCTGACCTTTAGGATGATAACAGGTAGCAAAAACGAATAAGTTTTTTTCGTTAAAAGCTAACTTAACCTCCGTTTTTAGTGTTGCTGAAAGAGAATCTGTAGGAAAGTTTTGCTTAAAGTTTGAAAAGATGGTGGCATTTTGCCAAAAAGACTCATTTGCTAACCCATCTAACTGTATAGATTTATTAGTTTTGTCAATATTTTGTCCTGATGTTTTATTAAAAAGAGACAAAACCAAAAAAAGAAATATTGCGATTTTCCTCACGGCGCGCAAAAGTAACCCTCATTATTTAGTATTGTTCTATTATTACATCAAATTATTCTGCCATGAAAAAAATCTATCTCATAGCCATATTTTCTGTTTTATTTGGAATTAAAGGTTTTGGTCAAATATGGTTATCAGGTATTACAACAAACCCAACAGCCCCCTCTACCTGTGATAATGTAACAGCAATAATTACCGGAACTTTACAATGCGGAAACTCTACTATAACGGTTGATAGTATTCAATATTCGGGAAATAGAATAAAAGTGTTTTTAAATGAGTTTACGCCCGGAATTTGCTTGCCAATTATTCTTCCATTTAGCCAACCCGTTTCCATAGGATATCTTCCTTTTGGCAATGATACTATAGAGGCATTGCTATACAAAAATGGTGTTTATACAGAAAACTTGTTTCATTATGTTACAGTAACAAATGCAGGTAATAACTTTTCACAAAATCAAAATATTTGTGCAGGCGATAGTGCATTCATTGCAGGTAAATGGAGAAAAAACTCCGGGAACTATGTTGATACTATTGCAGGTATAAGTTGCGATACTTTTATAACCACCCAATTAACTGTAGGTGGATTTTTTAATGATAGTAATAAGGTAAATATTTGTGCTGGAGACTCGGTTTATTTGGGAGATCGGTGGCGATCCACCCCCGGAATTTATGCAGATACTTTTCAAATAGGTTCAGGTTGTGATAGTATTGTACTCACCAATTTAAGGGTTGGAATATCAAAAATTCAAAATAGAAATTTAACTATCTGCCAAGGACAGGGTGTTTTTGCTGGTGGTAAGTTTACTGATGTTCCTGGGAATTATACAGATACCTTTTTGACCTACTTGGGTTGCGATAGCATTATAAATACTTCGCTTAGTGTAAATAAAAAAGATACAACATCACAAGACCCTATTATTTGCCAAGGCGAAACTTTTTTTGCAGGTGGTCAAAACAGAACATCTTCCGGTACATACTATGATTATTTAACCAATAAAAATAGCTGCGATAGTTTGGTGGTTACCAATTTAACTGTAAACCCAAGTTACCTTAGAAATATTTTTGATACCCTTTGCCAAGGTGATTCAATTCTTTTTGGTGGAAAATATGTTTTTTCAGGAGGTTTGTTTGATGATACCCTAAATACAATTTTTGGATGTGATAGTGTTCAAAGGTTATTGGTTACTGTTTTAGAAGATACAACAACAAAAGTTGATACCTCTGTTTGCAAGAATGATTCACTTAGAGTAAATGGACAATTAGTATTTACTTCAGGAGAGTATCATGAGTTTTATGTAGCAAATAACGGTTGCGATAGTATAGTTAGTTTTAATGTGTCTGTAGATCCTAGTGATTCTACTTTTGTTGATACCACTCTATTTCAGGGAGATTCATTGTTTGTTGGTGGTGCATTTCAGCAAAATGCCGGGGTTTATTTTGATAAATTTTTTAATGTTTTTGGTTGTGATTCCACAATAAAAACCACCATTACTATTGAAATACCTCAAGGGTTATTTGAAACCGCAGGTAGGGGATTTGTAGCCTTATTTCCAAACCCCAATAATGGTTTTTTCAACCTAAATGCTGAGAAGCAAATATCAAAACTCCAAATTTTTGATGTAATGGGTCGAGAGATTAAGACAATTCTACCTTTTCCTCAAAACGGTCAAATAAAAATAAAGCAACCGGGAATCTATTATTTGACCATAAGTTTTGACGACGGAACTTTTGAAAATAAGGAGGTTTTTGTGGTAGATTAAGAAAAGAGATTTTTCAATCTATAAAGTCAGTTTTCCGCGTAAGTCTCTCGTTTGGTTCTCCAAACTCAAGACTCACACTCCAAACTGCTTTTGTGGAGTCGGCGAGAATCGAACTCGCGTCCAAACAAGGAAAAAACAGGCTTTCTACATGCTTAGCCAATTGTTTAATTTCAGCTAAAAGCCGGCGGTTGGCTGCCTACTTTTAACCTAAGTCTTTAAAGTCTCATTTGTGTTGCAAGACTCAACACAAACCAGGTTAAATTATCGAAGCCTCAAATCCAAGGGATTTAACCACTCCCTTTGGTGAGACTGCCTTGTTCATACAATTTTGCATGAATTAAGCCTATCCTACTATTATTCAGATTAGGCTGCAAGAGCGTAATTATAGTCGTTGCCAACTATGGTTTTGAAGTTGCCATTTACGAGTTAACTTCAAACACTCGGCATGCTTACCAGCTTCGTCAACTTGCTGTCAAAACCAGTCGACCCCATATTTCAAAGAAGATGCAAAATTACAAAGAATTCCGACGGATGTAAAGCAATTCAAAAGCCTACCTTTGCCTTTTAACAAAAGTTATGGTAAAAGTTGGAATAATCAGAGAAGGAAAAACCCCACCTGATGAAAGGGTGCCATTTTCTCCAAAACAATTGGTTGAGCTCGAAAATAAATTTCCTGATGTTAAAGTTTCCGTTCAAAAAAGTGATGTAAGGAGGTTTACAGATAGTCAATTTGAAGATTTAGGTTTAAACCTAACACCCAATGTAGAAGATTGTGATATTCTTTTCGGAGTAAAAGAAGTGCCTATTCTGCAATTAATACCCAATAAAACCTATTTTTTCTTTTCACATACCATAAAAAAGCAACCCTACAACAGAAAATTGTTGCAGGCAATTATTGAGAAAAACATTACGCTTGTTGATTACGAATGCTTGGTTGATCAAACAGGAAAAAGGTTAGTAGGCTTTGGCAGGTATGCCGGTATTGTTGGAGCTTATAATGCCCTTTTAGCCTATGGATTAAAATCTAAGAGGTATAGCTTGAAACCTGCATACAAGTGTTTTGATAAAAATGAGTTAGAAAATGAACTCAAAAAGGTCTCTTTGCCTAATATAAAGTTTGTTTTAACAGGTAGGGGAAGGGTTTCGCAAGGAGCAATGGAAATTTTAGACAAAGCGGGAATTGAGCAGGTAAGCGTGCATGATTATTTGAATAAATCATTTAACCACGCTGTTTATGTTCAACTTGCTGTTACAGATTACAATAAAAGGTTAGATGGAGAAAAACGGGATATTTTCGACTTTTTCGAAAACTATAGCGAGTACGAATCTGATTTTATGCGATTTGCAGCAGTTTCAGACATTTACATTGCCTGCCATTTTTGGAAAGAAGGTTCGCCATTTATTTTTACTAGGGAAGATGCTAAAAAGCCAAATTTTAATATCGAATTAGTAGCTGATATAAGTTGCGATATTGATGGTCCTGTGGCATCAACATTAAGACCTTCAACCATCAAAAAACCTTTATATGGTTATGATGCAGAGAATGAAAAAGAAATTGATTTTTATAGCACTAATGCAATTGGTGTTATGGCAGTAGATAATTTACCGTGCGAGTTGCCAAAAGATGCTTCAACCGATTTTGGTGAGGAGTTAATGAATAATGTAATTCCTCATCTTTTTGGAGATGATAACCAAAGCATAATTAAAAATGCCACTATTGCACAAGGTGGAAAATTAACCGAAAGGTTTAACTATTTGCAAATCTATTTAGAGGGTAAAGAGTAAGGTTTAGTTAAAGTGTTTTAGTTTACTGATAGTGGCAGTCGGATCGGAAGCTTTAAAAACTGCACTCCCTGCAACAAGTACATCTGCTCCGGCATCTACCAAAGCTTTTGAATTGTTTACGTTTACACCTCCATCAACCTCAATTAATGCATTGCTGCCTTTAATTTGAATTAAATTTTTTAATTCTTTGATTTTCTCTAGTGCATTTTCAATAAATTTTTGTCCGCCAAAACCAGGATTTACAGACATAATTAAAACTAAATCCAACTCTTGAATAATATCTTTTAAAAGATGCACAGGAGTATGAGGGTTTAGTGAAACTCCTGCTCTTAAACCTTCATTTTTAATAGCTTGTACTGTTCTGTGGAGATGAGTGCAGGCTTCATAATGAACAGTTAAATAATCTGTACCAGCATCTTTAAAATCGCTAATGTATCTATCAGGTTGTTCTATCATTAAATGGGTATCTATTACCTTGGTGGCTTTAGATGCCATTTGCTTTATTATCATAGGCCCAAAAGAAATATTTGGCACAAACATTCCATCCATCACGTCCATGTGAAACCAATCAGCTTCGCTTGAGTTGATTAGCTCAATATCTTTTTCAAGGTGCAAAAAATTTGCAGATAACATGGAGGGGGCAATAAAGTGGCTCATTTCTTAACTTTTGCCCAAAAATAGTATTGCCGGTAGTTTTAAGGTAGTATTAACCCAAATAAGTTCTTAAAACTTTACTTCTTGTCATTTGCTTCAATCGGCGCAAGCCTTTTTCCTTTAGTTGTCTAACTCTTTCGCGAGTAAGGTCAAACTTTTCACCTATTTCTTCAAGGGTTAAAGGGTGATTTCCCGATAGGCCGAAATAACAAATGATGATATCTTTTTCGCGAGGTGACAATACAGATAAACTTCTTTTTATTTCTTTTCTTAAAGATTCTCTGATTAAATCTTCGGTAGGGTCAGGGCTTTCATCGCTTCCCATTACATCGTATAAACTTCGGTCGTCATCATCAGAGCCGGGTAGGGGAGCATCCATTGAAATATGACGAATGGTGTTTTTCATATTTTTTTCGACCTCTTTTTTAGATATTTCTAAAGTTTCAGAAATTTCTTCGGCACTAGGTTCTCTTTCAAAAAGTTGTTCAAGCTCAGAGAATTTTCTATTTATTTTATTGATGTTACCTATTTTATTTAATGGCAACCTAACAATTCTAGCTTGATCTGCCAATGCTTGAAGTATGGATTGCCTAATCCACCACACCGCATAAGAAATAAACTTGAAACCTCTTGTTTCGTCAAACCTTTTCGCGGCTTTTATTAAACCAAGGTTTCCTTCGTTTATTAGGTCTGAAAGTGTTAAACCTTGGTTTTGATATTGTTTAGCAACTGATACCACAAATCGAAGGTTTGCCCTCACCATTTTGCTTAAGGCAATTTCATCTCCTTCTTTTATTCTTTTTGCTAATTCAACCTCTTCTTCTGCCGAAATCATCCCCTCTCTAGAGATATCTTGAAGATACTTTTCTAGGGATTTTGTTTCTCGGTTGGTAATCTGTTTGGTAATCTTCAGTTGTCTCATAGGTATTGTTTAATACACATTCAGTAACGTGAATGTTTATTAAGTAGACGTTAAAAATCACCAAAAGGATGTATATTAATGACAAAAAGCCCAAACGAACATTTGAAAGGTAGGTTTGGGCTTTTAAGTGGTAGTCGAATTATGAATTACTTAATCATTATTCGGATTGTCTTGTTTTTCAGGTTTTGGAATTAAAACCTTTCTTGAAAGTTTTAATTTTCCTGTTTTAGGATCTACTCCAATTAATTTAACTTGAATAATATCTCCTTCTTTCATGTACTCATCAACTTTTTCGATTCTTTTCCAATCTATTTCAGAGATATGAAGTAAACCATCTTTACCTGGTAAAATTTCAATGAATGCACCATAAGACGCAATATTTTTTACTTTACCATCGTAAACTTCACCAACTTCGGGTACTGCAACAATACCTTTAATTCTAGCTAATGCAGCATCAATTGCATCTTTATTAGCGGCAGAAATATCTACAACTCCTTTGTTATCTTTTTCTTCAATAGTAATGGTTGTACCGGTTTCTTTTTGAATTTCTTGTATGATTTTACCTCCGGGGCCAATTACTGCTCCAATCATATCTTGAGGAATTGTGATTTGTACAATTCTAGGTGCATGAGGCTTGTAATCTTCTCTAGGAGAGGTAATTGTTTTAGCCATTTCACCTAAAATATGTAACCTTCCATCTCTAGCTTGATTTAAGGCTGTTTCTAGAATTTCAAAAGTTAATCCCCCCACTTTTATATCCATTTGGCAAGCGGTAATTCCATCTTCGGTTCCAGTAACTTTAAAGTCCATATCTCCTAAGTGGTCTTCATCACCTAGAATATCAGATAGTACAGCAAAAGATCCATCTTTTTCTAAGATTAACCCCATTGCGATACCTGACACAGGCTTTTTAATTTTTACACCTGCATCCATTAATGCTAAAGAACCGGCGCAAACTGTAGCCATAGATGATGAACCATTAGATTCAAGAATTTCAGAAACTACTCTTACAGTGTAAGGGTTTGTATCATCTGTAGGAACCATTGGTTTTAATGCTCTTAAAGCTAGGTTTCCATGTCCAACCTCACGACGGCTAGTTCCTCTCATTGGTCTAGCTTCACCTGTAGAGAAAGGAGGGAAGTTATAGTGGAGCAAGAACCTTTCTGAGCCAGTATGCACCGCGCCATCAATACTCTGCTCGTCTAGTTTAGTTCCAAGAGTTACAGTGGTTAACGATTGAGTTTCACCCCTTGTAAATATTGCACTTCCGTGAGCATTTGGTAGGTAATCCACTTCTGTCCATATCGGACGTATTTCGTTTGTTTTTCTTCCGTCTAATCTAACGCCATCTTGAATAATGCTTTTTCTTACAGCATCTTTTTGAACCGCGTTATAGTATTTATTGACTAAATCACCTTTTTCTTCTAATTCCTCTTCAGAAAATTGGCTGATAAACTCTTCATAAACTTGGTTGAATAGCTCTTTTCTTTCGTGTTTGGCTGTACCGCTTTTGGCGATTTCTTTAAGTTTATCGAAACAAGCTGAAATAACTTTGCTTTCTAGCTCTTCATCTGCATTAGGAGCCTCAACTTCTCTTTTAGTTTGGGCTTTTTCTATTTGAGCAGCTAATTTAGTTTGCTCAGCACATTGAATTTTTATGGCTTCATGAGCAGCTTCAATAGCTTGTAACATCTCTTGTTCACTAACTTCTTTCATTTCACCTTCAACCATCATAATGCTATCATGATTTCCGGCAACAATCATATCAATGTCACAAGATTCAATTACATCTTTCTCAGGGTTGATGATAAATTCTCCATCTTTTCTACCTACTCTAACTTCAGAAATAGGTCCATCAAATGGAATATCTGAAACGGTTAATGCTGCAGAAGCGGCAAATCCGGCCAAGCTATCAGGCATATTTACACCATCAAAACTTATTAATGAAATAAGCATTTGGGTTTCGCAATGGTAGTTTTTAGAAAATAAAGGCCTAATTGCTCTATCTATTAATCTAGAAACTAATATTTCTCCGTCACTTGGTCTTGCTTCTCTTTTAAGAAATCCACCTGGAAACTTTCCTGATGCTGCAAATTTTTCTCTATAATCTACGGTAAGTGGTAAAAAGTCTATTCCTTCTGATGCTGTTTTGTTTGATACTACAGTTGCAAGCAGCATTGTTCCGCCTTGTTTAATAACTACAGATCCATCGGCCTGCTTTGCTAGTTTACCTGTTTCTATGGTAAGTTCTTTACCATAAAAATCAAAGGTGTGGTTAATTCCAATTTGATTCATTTCTTTCTTCTTGTTTGTTGATTAATTGTTTGTTGATTGTTTGTATAAAAAAAAAGGGGAAGACTACTGCCTCCCCCTTTCCCGTAAATTATTGAATTATTTTCTGATGCCTAGCTCACTAATAATAGCCCGGTATCTTGAAATTTCTCTGTGTTTTAAATAATCGAGCAACCTTCTTCTTTTACCTACAAGGTTAATTAGGGCTCTTCGGGTGTGATGATCTTTCTTGTTACTTCTTAAATGCTCGGTAATGTGAGCAATTCTCTTTGTAAATAATGCGATCTGTACTTCTGCTTTTCCGGTGTTACTTTCTGAACCACCGTGTGTTTTAGCTAATTCTTTTATTTCGCTTTCTGGTAAATGCATCTTATAAAATTTATCTCCCTCGATTAAGGCCTGCAAAAGTAGAAAAAGTATTGATTTCTACAAACATAAATTAGTTGTTAAATAATTTTATTGCAAAAGAGATTGTTGCCTTCAAATCTTTTCGGTTAACAATGAAATCTAAAAAGCCATGTTCAAGCAAAAATTCTGAGGTTTGAAATCCTTCAGGAAGATCTCTTCCTATGGTTTCTTTAATAACTCTCGGCCCGGCAAAGCCAATTAAAGCGCCAGGCTCAGCAATATTAATATCGCCCAACATAGCAAAAGAAGCTGTTACACCTCCTGTGGTAGGGTCTGTCATTAAAGAAATGTAGGGTAATTTATGATCGCTTAGTTGCTTTAGTTTAGCAGATGTTTTAGCCAATTGCATTAAAGAAATTCCGGCTTCCATCATTCTTGCCCCTCCTGATTTTGAAATAATCATTAATGGGCATTTCTTTTCGATAGCTTTATCTGCAGCTCTGGCAATTTTTTCACCAACAACAGCGCCCATTGAACCTCCAATAAAGCCAAAATCCATACAGGCAATAATAATATCATGATTGTCTAATTTTCCAACTGCCGTTCTGATGGCATCCTTTAAATTAGATTTTTTCTGAGAATCCTTTAATCTGTCAACATATTTTTTGGTGTCTTCAAAATTTAACGGGTCAGCAGAAGTTAATCCTGAGCCGAATTCTGTATATTTTGAATTATCAAATAAAATCTCAAAATATTGCTCAGAGCCAATCCTAACATGATAATTGTCTTCAGGACTTACATAAAGGTTTTCTTTTAACTCTGAAGAATCAATGATTTTACCGGTAGGGGTTTTATACCATAACCCCTCAGGAGTTTCTTTTTTGTCTTTGGTATCTGTTAAAATACCTTTTGCTTTTCTTTTAAACCAACTCATAGGCTAAAATTAGGCAATGGTTATTGTTTCATCTATATAAACATCTTGCACTGCTTGCAACAATTCAATTCCTTCATTCATTGGTCTTTGGAAGGCTTTTCTTCCTAAAATTAACCCATGGCCACCTGCACGTTTATTAATTACCGCAGTTTCTACTGCTTCAGTTAAGTCACTTGCACCACCTGAGGCTCCGCCTGAATTAATTAAACCAATTTTACCCATGTAACAGTTAGCTACTTGGTATCTTGTTAAATCAATAGGATGGTCTGTAGTAAGTTCACTATAAACTTTTGGATGTGTTTTTCCAAAATTTACGGCAGTATAGCCACCATTGTTGGTAGGTAATTTTTGCTTTATAATATCTGCTTGAATTGTCACTCCCAAGTGGTTAGCTTGAGAAGAAAGGTCTGCAGAGGTATGATAATCTACACCATCTTTTTTAAATCCGCTATTTCTAGTGTAACACCATAATATAGTAGCCATACCTAATTCATGAGCTCTTTCAAAAGCTTCGGCAACTTCAATTATTTGCCTGTTAGAACCTTCTGAACCGAAATAGATAGTAGCACCTATAGCGGCTGCACCCATTTCCCATGCTTGATCTACAGAGCCAAACATAATTTGGTTGTAATCGCTAGGGTAGCTTAAAAACTCGTTGTGATTAATTTTTACAATAAATGGAATTTTGTGAGCATATTTTCTAGAAACCGAGGCCAACACACCAAATGTGGAGGCAACACCATTACATCCGGCTTCAATAGCAAGCTTCACAATATTTTCAGAGTCAAAGTATATTGGATTTGGGGCAAAACTAGCACCTGCAGAATGCTCAATACCTTGATCTACCGGTAAAATTGAAAT
>JAAZVO010000080.1 GCA_018623405.1 Crocinitomicaceae bacterium | reverse complement strand
CTGAGCTAATCTCCCAAAGAACGCCGTTTCGAAAAACGGTTTGCAAATGTAATTCTATTTCTTATTCGGGCAAGTATTTAAACAAAAAATTGTTTTACTACCCAAAAATGATTAATCCAAAAATGATTACTAGGGCAATACAGGTGTAAACAATGGCAAATTCTTTTGCTCCCTTATCGTACCTTTCTTCCTTATCGTGATTATGTTCTGCGGTCATTTTTTAATTCTTTGGGCAAAAATAAGTTTATAGATTTTCTATTTGAGTTTTAGTATGATTTTTTTCTAATTTTTTTAGTCAATACGTCAATTGTGTCTCCAACCCTTTTAAAAAAATCGAAGTAAAGCATTAAAATAAGAATAAGAGAAAAGAACCAAATGGCACCTAAATTGGCACTGTATGTAGTCAGTTTATTTCCAAATATTGTTTTTGTAGGAGAAAAGTAAGGGCTCCTAAAAGTTGGTGAATCAACATAGATTATATTTTCTCTCTTTATTAATTTATCATCTAACCTCACAACTTTTTTTGCTTCGTTTCTATTAGTTTAAATATTACTAAGGCTTTCATTTTTATTTCTTCTCATTAATTGGTTGAAGTAATCATTCTTATCCTCTGCCCCATCATAAATTTCCATTATTTGTTCATCCTTAGCGTAAATTAGTTTGTTGTACAGCTTATCATAATACCCCTTAATAGCACCCAAATAAGCATTAATCTTGTAATAAATAACCTTATTGTAAAAATCTTTCTTTAAAGAGTCTAACTCCGAAATCCAGTAAAATCCCGTTTTTTGACGGTGTTTCTCCAACTCGTTAAGCAACAATCTTTTATTAGAGAGGTATTTATTTTGGTAATCTGAACTCGTCATTTCATCCATATGAGTAAATATGTCTCTATTGGCATTATCTAATTCCGAAATCCAATAGTTTTTCATGAAATGAGCATGGGTAATTTCTTTATTTAGAAAATAAAATTCTCTTTCGTAATCGTTATTAATAAATTGATTTACGGCTAATGCCTCAAAAGCCCATCTTGAAACCATCATTTCACTAATTAGTGGAACTTTTTCTTGTGATGTTGTGGATGGGTTTAATTCTTCGAAAGGCACCAATACCCCACTAAATATTATTTTTGGGATTATTAAAAAGGGGATAAGAATATAAACGGTAACCACACTTTTTAAACTCGCGGAAATATTTAAACCTAAGAGGTTACTAAACGCCGCAGAGGTAAAGAGTACAAACCAATAATCCCAAAGCATTCCATTTAATTCTAAAATGGTGTTACCAATTATTAGAAATAAAAACATTTGTAGTGCTGAAAGCCCAAACAGATATAGAATTTTTGAGTTTAAATAACTGATTTTGCTTAAGTTAAGAAAAGCTTCTCTTTTTCTTATTTTTCGGTCTCTAATAATTTCTTCTGCCGAAACACTTAACCCCAAAAACAGCGAAACCACCACAGAAATAAAAATGTAAACCGGAATATTTGAGTTATCGAAATAGGTGTAATACCCTAAACTGGCAGAATCTGTAGGAAAATATTTTAAGAAATAAGAAAGCAGAAGTGCTAAAAAAGGTGCCTCTAAAAGGTTTACTAATATATACTGTGTATTCTTTAATTTAGAAAGTACATCTCTAACAATAAATACCTTAAACTGGGTTAAAGCATTTGGTTTATTGAAATTGTTTTCCGGTAAGTTGTTCTCATGGGCTATTTTTTCAATTTTTGGCTCTAGCTCTTTTTTATAATACTCAAACCATTTAGCCGGTGTAATACTTCTGTTTTTAGTTACGTTCCCGTAATTATCTAAAATTTTAGATTCTATAATCTCAAAAACAACTTCGGGGTTTACATTACCACAATGAGGGCATTCATTTTCTTCACTTTTTGTGCGGTCAACCATACGTTTAAAATAATTTAAGCTGTCTAGTGGACTTCCATAATAAATAGGATAACCTCCTAAATCTAGGATAATCATTTTATCGAACATCTTAAAAATATCTGAAGATGGCTGATGGATTACAACAAAAATGAGTTGACCTTTTAGGCTCAACTCTTTTACAAAATCCATGATATTTTCAGAATCTTGAGAAGAAAGCCCTGATGTTGGCTCATCTAAAAACAAAACTTTTGGCTTTATAATTAGCTCTAAAGCAATGTTCAGTCTTTTGCGTTGCCCTCCCGATATAGTTTTATCTAATGGGCTTCCAACTAGCCTCAGATAAACCTAAGGTGGAAAGCATTTCGTTTACCCTATCAGCAATTTCCTCGTCTTTAAGGTCATCGAAACAAAGTTTTGAGTTGTAAAAAAGATTTTGAAAAACTGATAACTCCTCAATTAACAGATCATCTTGAGAAACATACCCTATGACACCCTCAAGTTCTTTTTTCTGATGATGAACATCGAAACCATTTATAGTAACCTCCCCTTTTGATGGAATTAAATTACCATTAAGTACATTGAGCAGAGTAGATTTACCAGAACCGCTTCCGCCCATAATACCCACCATGGTACCAGTTTCTTCTGATAGGTTAATGCTTCTAATACCAATATTTCCTGTTTTAAACCTATACTCAACATCATGAGTATTAAGTACTACCTTATCCTTTTCTTCTTTCTCATAGAAACAAGCTTGTAGTAAACTGAAGTATATAGGGTTTCCATCAGAAGAGGTAATTTTAGAGCCTGGGGTAAAAGCATAAGTTCTATTGGCACTAATAATATGACCGTTTAAGCTCAACCCTGATTTAAAGAACTTGAGAAACAAAAACGGAACTTCCTTTATGTTGAGTAATAATATTTTCTCTTGAAAACCATGGGCGTGAAAGGTTTTATAGTTTTCATCGGTTTCTAACAACTTAGTTTCGCAGGCCTCATCAACAAAAAGCAGGTTTGGGTTTTGAGGTATTTTTTCGGCTGTTGCAGAAAGAAAACTCTGAATATCATTTACATAGGCCTTTGGTAGGTTAAATATCTCTGCAATAATCATAAAGATAGGAGTTACCTCCTCTTTAGTTTCTTTATCGATTAAAACGTACTCTAAAAACCTTACGAATACCATTAACTTTTGCCTAAAGTTGAGGCCTTTGTTTAAGTCTCCTGAAAGAGCATAAACCTTTCGGTAATCGAAGGCCGGGATTTCAATTTGATTGTTTTCTACATCAATTTTATACGAAGACTCCATAAGGTTATCGTAAAGTTTGATGTAAGTGGGCATTGCCTCTTTAGAAACCTCTTGGGTTAAATACCATTGCACCTGACTCTTACGAGCCATAAGGGTTTTTAATTTGTCTTCTAGTTTTTGCTGAAGGCTGCTAAATGGAATAATCTTTTTCTCATTACTTAAATTTTCGATGTTGGATAATAAAGCCAACATCTCAATCATAACTTTAAGTAAGTGTTCGTTCATTTCTTCAGCAAATAAGATTCACAAGATAAAAATTAGAAAAAACTATTACTTGCAATTCACTAAGTTTTTTGAAATTTCTTGCATTGAAAATGGTTCTTGACCATTTTTAAACTCTTGATTTATAAAATTGAGCAAGTTGGTAATTTCTATTTCGGTTAGCATGGCATTTGCAGGCATTTCACCTTGGTATTTTGTGCCGTTTACCTCCATCTCTTCGTTTACTCCATATTTTATGATGCAAGCTAGCTTTTCTCTATTCTTTTGAAAATAATCTGCATTTACCAAATTTGGATAAAGTCCTTTTAAGCCTTCACCATCAACACCATGGCAGTTTTGGCATTTTTCTACATAAAGATCTTTTCCTGGATTTGGCAAAGGGTTACAAGCTGATAACAACAATCCAAAAAATAATATTTTAATTAAGTTTTGCATCGTGCTTTAGTACGGCTTTTAATTCTCTTATTAACCTTGTGATGTCATTATCTTGGGTGCCATCATAATAACCTCTTATTCGTTTTTGTGGATCAACAAGTATTAATGCTCCGCTGTGGATGTATCCTCCCGGTGCATTTTCATCTTCTGCTGCAGCTACTAAATAATATTCTGCAATGCCATAAATATCTTCTTTACTTCCGGTAACAAAACTCCACCTGTTTGCATTTACACCTATTTTATCGGCATATTTTTTAAGCACAGGAACAGAATCATGCCTTGTATCTATACTATGCGACAAAAACTTAAGTCTTTCTTCTCCTTCAAATTCATCATACACCTTAAGCATATTTTTGGTCATGATAGGGCAAATAGTAGGACAAGAAGTAAAGAAAAAGTCGGTTACATAGTACAATCCATCATAATTTGATGCGGATATTTGATTGCCTTCTTGATTTTGAAATGAAAAATTTGGGATGGTATGGTAAATGGTATCTACCACTTGTTTGCCATCTACAGTTTTTTCTACCGTTTCTTTAGGACCTAAAATTGGGAGATCAGCCTCGCTTTTATAGCCGATACAACTCTGAAAAAAAATAATTGCAAAAAGTAGGTTTCTCATGCCGCAAGTTTACTTGAAACAATCAAACCAATAGAGAGTTTATTTTGGAAAAAAGATCATTTTAATGGCTACCACAATCATTAAAATTCCAAAAATTCTTTTCAATATTATTTGATCGATACCTAAACTAAGTTTTGAGCCAAAGTAACCTCCTACTACAAAGGTGGCAGCTATTATTAAGCCGTATTTAATATTGAGGTTTCCTGTTTTATAATAATTCCAAGCTGCTAAAAAACCAATGGGCAACAACATTAAACCTAATGAGGTGCCTTGTGCCTGATGCTGAGTCATACCTAAAAAGAAAACCAATGCAGGCACTATAATAATACCTCCTCCAACGCCAAACATTCCGCTTAAAATGCCTGCTGCTAGTCCTATAATAACCAATGCCAGTATATCCATGGTTTTCATTTTAAAAATCTAATCCAAACGATAAGTGAATTCTGGGATCCAAAATTTCTCCATCCTCAATACCCCAAGCATAATCAAACCTTCCAAAATACCCCCAAAGCTTTGATCTTAAGCCAAAACCGTATGCACCTACAATGGGATTCTTTTTGTTATCCAGCCTTACAGTAATAGGACCATCAATAATTTCAACAGTATTAAAAGTATTTTCATCTGAAAATGGATTTCTACCTGTCCATGCTGTACCAACATCGGTAAACCCTATAAGTTGAAAATTCCCCCAAAATTCAGATTTAATAGGTTTATTGGCAAAGTATTTAAAAATAGGCCACCTTATTTCGTTATTAATTGCCGTAAAGCTATTTCCGTTGCGAATATTCTGCTGAAAACCTCTCATATTGGTGGCAATGGCTTGGAAATAATAATTCTGATCATTTGCAATTCTAGTATCAAAGTTAAACCTCTCGTTATCTTGATTTAACACAAACCAATTATCTACCCCACCTAGGTAATATGCTAGTTTTCTATTACCAAATGAGGTGCTTCCTGCCACGCGAAATGCCCAAATCATATCTCTATGAATTTTTTGGTAAACTCTAAAGTCTAAACCCGCAATATTGATGTCGGTATTTAAATCATTAATTTCTTGGTAACGCTCAAAGAAAATCTTCCATCGCATTCCATGCTGAAGGTTAAGCCCCTTGTCAATAATGTTATCAAACACTAATTCAAACTTGCCACCAACCCAATTAATGTAGGTGTCTGGTTCTTGTAAAGACCTTCTATCTGTGCTCAGCGCAATGTTTCTATCGTTCCTAAAATTAAATGTTGAGCGTAAAGCAATTACCTCGTTAAAAGGAAAGTTTAAATCTAATTTAGCTTGATGAATTATGGTTTTTGCAGCAGAAAAGTTTCCAATTGATGTAATGGCTTGCCTTTGAAGTGAATATTTTCTATCAAGCCTTCTAGTGCGGTCTTCAAGACTGGCAAAAAACTCTTTGTTGTCGCTATTAAAAGAGTACCTCATCCCTCCTTCTACCTTGTAGTCTTCAAAAAGGTCATAAAGCTCCACTTTTAGTACCGCTCCCATTCCCGGGTTTGTCCATGGGCCTCCATTAAATGGCTGATAAATTTGATTTGCAAAATCAAAATCTACAGTAGAAATAACATCTGAAGCTACAAAATTGAGGAAGTAGTTCCGCTGTTGAGGAAGCACTACCTCATCGTTTTTAATGGTTGACGATTTAGATTTTAAAGTAATAAACCTTGAATTATTTGGAGTTTCTTCACTTTGTGATTTGCTGTCATCTTTTGGTTTTTCATCTCCAAATTGATAGTTGTCTATATCTATAGTAGATTCTTCTTGGTTTTCTTCAAATACCTTAACCCTAGTGTAAATTAGTTTTGGTTTTTCTGCTTCTGCTTTGGGTTTAACATCACCTTGTTCTTGTTTACTATTAGCTTTTATTACAGATTCTCTAAACTTTGTGTTGTCTAATTCATAATCTAATGGCTGAATATTTAAGTCTTTCTCTAATACAAACATTTTATACTTTCTATCAATAAACATTGCTTGAGAAAAGTAAGGAGAGTTTACCGGAAAGTATTGTTTAGCAATGTTTCTGCGGTAATTGGTTAAAGGTTGTGTATTGGTTACATATCTGTAATTTATGGTAGTATCAATTGAAGCGATTACACTATCTTGGGTTACCAGATACCTATTAAAAACTCCATTCTCATCGCTAACCCAAGTGTAAACATATTTATCTATTTGGCTTGGGTAAATTTCATCAACCTCATCGGTATTTGAAAGTCTTTTGAGCTCAGGTTTTTTGCTTTGATAATTGATTAAAAAAACATCCCAATTATCAACTTTTTTGTTGTAAGCATCTTCCCTTGCTGATGAGGATAAAGTATCGGTTTGCCGGTTTGAGCTAAAAATAATTTTTGAATCCCCCTGCACAAAACGAGGTTGTTTATCATCAAAAATATCATTAGTTACCTGCTCAATTACATTACTAGATAGCTTTAAAGTGTAGATATCTGATTGTCCTTTTTGAACTCCTGTCATTACAAGATAGTCTCCTGAGGCAGAAAAGGAAGCATCATAAACTTTATCCACTTTAAATATTTCTCTCCAAATTAATTCTTTATCATTTAAGTTATAAAAACCAAGCATGGGTTTGCCTTTGGTTTCAGTAATTATGGCAAGTTTATCACCATCGGGGTGCCAAAGTAAAATAGGTTGTTTGTAATCATTTATTCTATCCAGCTTGTAGCCTCTTCTATAGATTTTTTGCTTTTTCCCTTTTTTACCTTTTTCCCTATCGTATAAATAAACCTTTGATTTTCCAAGCTTATTTGTGGTAAATGCACCGTGCGATGCTGTAGCATTTACTACCCATTGGTCGTAAATTCTGTTTTTCTTAATTTTTATTGGCTCAGGAGTTATTTGTGGGTCTGTTGAGGTTTCGTCTTCCGTTTCGTACCTCACTTTGTAATACAGTAGGCTTTCATCTACCAACTCGTTAAGGCTAACTCCTAAAACAAATAGAAAACCGCTTTCAATGTTTTTACTTACCCTAGCCATGTAAAGAACATTGGGTATTACATTTTTTCCGTACACCTCGGCAATGTAGTTCCAAAGAGAATGGCCAGCTATTTCTGCGTCTCTTTTGGATAATCTATTAAACTTTTGAAACTTTTCTGATATTACCGCATCCCTTAAGTAGTTATCCATTTCTACATTCCATGGGTTTGATGCATAAGAAACTAACCCTTTTATGTACCAATCAGGAATAGAAAGCAAGGCCGAGTTTTTTAAAACCTCTTTCCAATTTTCGCCAAACATCATTTGGTTTACCATAATAGAGGCTACTCCTTTTTTTATTTGATTTTCAAAACTCTCATAATCTCCATTAAAAAATAAAAAGACTTTATTGCCTGAAACATGAGTAACTCCGCCTAATCCGTTTTCTTCATCATTAATACCAATGTTGCTTTGCCTAAAATCACTTATGTCGGTATAAACCAAAAAGTAGATTTTATTGCTCAAGTAATAATCAAAAAACTTCTGTTGTTCATCAACTATTGAAGGAGTAGTTTTTGCAGCGAAGTTTGCAGCTTTTCTTCCTTCGGGATAAAAGTGGTATTCGTAAATAGGAAATCTGTAGTAGGTCCAAAAGAAGTCTTCGTATTGCACTCTATTCTTTCCAAAGGTTTGATTTAAACCATTGTAGAATTGAGACCATGCATTTGCTGAAAATGCTAAAAACAGAAAGGGAAGTAACTTCCTAAAAACCATACAATTGGTAAAGATAAAGTTTTTACACGCCTAATTTGGCTATTCTTTAACAACTAAAAGCGAGCAATATTGTTCCAAAACTTACTCTTGTTGCTCATACCCTTCGGGGATACCTATAGCATCAACAGGAGGGCATTTTTTTGCTTTTGGATTACGCAAGAAAACAAATCTTAAAGAAAAGAATACCGGTTTATACCACGATTGAAAAAATGGAAGTGTTAAGGTTAAGTTTTGCCAAGGATAAAGTTGTAACAATGATGTTTGTATTGATTGTATAATAAGCAGGTAATTGCTGTATTTGTATCCCATCCCAAATTTATAGGTAAACTCTCCTCTTAACCTATCGGGATAGGTGTAATCTCTAAATAGGTTTAAGTTGTTTCTATTGGCAATAAATACATATTCCCCTAATACCCCTAAGGTATTTTGAACAAACCATTTATCTGAAATGGGAATTACATTATTTGCATTAAAAAAAATACTTGCAGAATGGTCTGCATAGTTATTGGTTCCATTACTCACCAACGTACCAAGAGGATCTGCATTTAAGAAATCTTCAGCACCTCTTATGTTTTTAATGCTTAATCCGTAATCTATATACCTAATAAAATACAGCCTATTGGTTAGTTTATATCTTCCACCTTCTAAATAATAACCTATTTTGCTTTTTGGTGTAATGTTAGATAATACGCCAAAGTTATTTTCAGCAAGATTTGTTGTTTTGTAATTATGCAAGGTGTAGCTACCACCCGGTGCTAAAAACCAACCATTTTGGGCAAACCTCGGGGGTTTAGGAAAAGGATCTGAGGGCTTTCTTTTGTATTGGCCAAATACTGAAAAGGACAGGAAAAAGGAAAGTACTAAGGCAAATGATTTCACTAAATAAGTTCAAGCATTTTTTGTTCTACTTCTTCTGAGTCCCACTTTTCTTCAATATTTGGAATCGACATAATGCTTTTCATCATTTCTTCTTGTTGCATACCCTTTTTCCAAGCATCTGAGTACCGAATATTTGAAAATGTAACTTGACTATACAAAGGCATCCATTTGTCCGGATACTTTTCAGAAAAGCGCTTTTCTATTTTCTTCTGCAACAAAAATTTTGGGTCAGCAACATAATCTCTCATTACAAAATAATTATGCAATGAAAGGTCTTGCACAGCATTTCCATCAGGCTTTCTAAGCACTTGATATTCCGCAAAAACTTCAGGCCAATTTTCATTGTGCTTTTGCATAAGTTGGCTAAGCACGGCACAATCTTCAAATCCTGAATTCATACCTTGCCCGTAAAATGGAACTGTTGCATGAGCAGCATCTCCCATTAAAGCAACTTTACCATAGGTCCAAGGATAACACCTAATAATTGCTAACGATGAAAGTGGATGCGAGTGCCAATCCGTAACTAAATCGGGCATCATTTCATAGAAATCAGGAAAAGTTTCTTTGAAGAACCTATCTACGTCCTCATCGGTTTTTAAGGCTGCAAAAGATTTTTCACCCTCCATTGGCATAAACAAGGTACAGGTAAAAGAGCCATCTTCATTGGCTAAAGCAATTAACATAAACCTACCTCTTGGCCAAATATGAAGTTTGTTTTTATCCATTTTATAGCTTCCATCTTCATTGGCCGGAAGCAACAACTCTCGGTAGCCATCTTCAATATATCGTTGCTCGTATTGAAACCTATCTTGTACTTGAAAAGAGTTATATCTAATAGCAGAGAATGCACCATCAGCAGCAAAAACTATATCCGCTTGATCTTCAAATTTTTCTCCTGTTTGGGTGTTTTCAATAAACACTTTTCCTGCCTCTAAATCTGCCTTATTACATCTATGGTTGTAAAAAATGTTGGCATTTCCAAATTCTTCAGCAAGGTCCATCATTTTGGCATTTACCCCTCCTCTAGAAACTGAATAAATAG
>JAAZVO010000338.1 GCA_018623405.1 Crocinitomicaceae bacterium | reverse complement strand
TGGGATGGTAAATATAGAACGAGAATCTAGGAGTTTAGGGGTAAAACCTCATTGCTTTTTTAACAAATAGGTAATTATTGACCTTAATATACTTTTCCAAACTTCAAGGTATAGGAAATTCCGGGTAAAATGAGGCTTCTATTTAAGCTTCCATCATTGTAAGTCCAATTTCCCTGTGCAAGCTGATAAGGATATTCGGTAAATAGCGGAATAGCATAAATAAACCCAAATTGAAAGCTTTGAACATCTTTCTTTTTTGAAATTACTCTAACTCCTGAAAAACCTCCAATTATTGCTTGGTTGCCTTCAAAACTTTTATACTCATACTCAGGGCTTACAAAGCCTGAGTTGTCAATATTATTATCAGTTATCCTTTGGGCATCAATATCATAACCTATTGAAGCAAAATAATTTTCAGTTACAAAATATAAAAATGGCGAGGCGCTTATCATGGCAGAAACATTGGCTAATCCACGAGTTTTTGTAAACTGATTAGAGTTTAACAAGCCTCCACTAATGGTAATATTTCTGTTTCTGTTACCATAGGTAAGCCCACCATAAAATAGGTTTACATAAAAGTTGGTGGTATAAGTTCCGAAAACAAATAAGTCTCCTGCAACAAGCGAAAGTTTAGGGGCCACTTGTTTACTAAACTTTGGAGAAACATAAGCAGGAAAAAAGCCAACGCTAGTGCCGAGTCCAAAGGAAAAATTATCGGTAACTCCATATTGTACATCGTGCACCAAAAAGTACAACGTATTATAATATAACTGCCCTTTACGCAGGTTATAGGCCGATGGTGCAAAGTAATACCGTGTATCGTGGTGGTTGGTGTAAACACCTGAAGGGTCTTTGGCAGCAGATTGTTCGGTGTTTCCCTCAGCTATCTTAATTATTTCAGTTGCAACTGCTTTTCCTATACTTTCTTCAGAGGCCAAGCTAATATCCGAATCGAAGGAAAATTTTCCAATTTCAACTTTTTCGCAATCTCTAGCTTTAATAATGTATTCACCATCTACACTTGTTATGGTGAAAAATAAATAGCTGCATCTATTTTCGTAATCTAAATACTCATCTAACGCCAAGCCATTACTATTTAATTTTTGGATTAAGAAATTTTTGGCGGTAGGTGAAATTAGCTTTACAGGGTCGTCAAGAATAACTTTTGAATATTGGGCTGAAGCAGTGATTGAAATGAATACTGAAAATATCAAAAGAACAATTCGAAACCGTTTCATATTCTTAGATTTTAAAGATTAAAGGTAAGGTTTTTATTAATGCTTGCTTAATGATATAAATCATCAGAAAACCTTCCCAAATTTTAAGGTGTAAGAAATTCCGGGAATAACCAAAGAATTGTCAAATCTTGGTTCTGTAGAAAAGGGTATATTTCCTGTTGGGTTGTTAAAAGCCGATTGCTGCGAAAGAGGAATAAAATAAACAAATCCGAACTGTACACTCTGAACGTCTTTTCTTTTCGAGATTACCCTTACGCCCGAAAATCCTCCAATAATATTTCGGTAAGCTTCAACAGATAAATATTGGTAACCACCATTTATATACCTAAAACCATCAACATTGTATTGAAGCTGGGTTACATAATTTTCAGTAACAAAATAGATGTATTTAGACAAGCTCGCCATTGCAGAAACATTTCCAACAGCAATGGTTCTGCTAAAAGAATTGGAATTTAGTATTCCACCTGCCAAAGTAATATTGTTGGTATTACCTAAGGTAATTCCGCCATAGGCAAGATTTAAAACAAAGTTAGAGGCGTAAGTACCAAAAACAAATAAATCGCCAACCATTAAAGCAGCAATAGGTCCAATTTTCTTACTGAATTTTGGAGACACATAAGCAGGAAAGAAACCTACTGTTGTTCCCAAACCTAAGGAGAGGTTATCGGTAACCCCATACTGAACTTCATGAGCAGCAAAGTATAAGGTATTGTAATATAGTTGTCCCTTTTTAAGATTGTATGCTGTAGGAGCAAAAAAATACCTACTGTCGTGATGGTTAGTATATGGGTTCATTTTACCTTTTGGAGTAACTTGTGGTTGCCCTTCTTGATTCATCATTCCCAAAACAATATTTCCAATGGCATTCCCTATGCTTTCATCGCTTGCTAGTTTGATATCAGAATCCAAAAAGGCATCTTTCAATTGATTTTTTTGGCAGTCTCTGGAGGTAATTTCATATCCATTTTCCTTTTGTGATATTGAGATAAAAAGGTATTGGCATCTTTTCTCATAATCTAAATAATCATTAAGCACAACACCTTTTGATGCTAGCTTTTGAAGCAAGTAGTTTTGAGAAACTTCATTAACCAATTTGGCTTGGTCATCAATAATAATTCTACTAAACTGTGCCTTTAGGGAGGTAAAGGCTAACAACAAAAGCAGAAAAAGAAAAAACCTGCGCACTTTAAGATATATTCGTTGAGTTGAAAAGTAAAATTAAGGTTTTATGTCGCATATTCCAAAAGAGGTTAACGAGGCTATTGACGCCTTAAAATCAAGAAAGTTTTTCTTTGCATTTCCTGAATTTCATAAAGCTTACCCTGAAGAATGGATGAAAGACGGAGAAGTTGCGTTTAATAATTCATTAGGTAATTATTTTAAAGAAATAGAGTTTGGAAAAAATGTAACCTGGATTGGTGAAGAGGTTTCTCCAATTACTCTTAAGCCACTTGGCATAAAATATCCTGCAGCACCGGTTGAAGATTTAGTAAAACAGGCAGAAGAAGTAAAGTCTGAATGGAAAGGCTCT
>JAAZVO010000337.1 GCA_018623405.1 Crocinitomicaceae bacterium | reverse complement strand
CTATAGGGCTTTTAAGAATTTGGTTGAAGTGCTTTTTCTTTAACTAAAGCAGAAAGTAGATTGTATATGTTTTTTAAACCTTCGGGGTCTTCTTTTTGAAGCCCTTTTAATTGATAATACAGCTCATTGACCTTACTTTTTTTCTATTATTCTACTGACGGTAGTTCCTCAATAATTAAAGAATCAGAAAAATAGTAAAAAATCTTTTGCCTACTGCTTTTGGAAGTCTAATTTGTAAAAATGAAAATCGGGGTTTGGTAAATCAATTGCAAACCCATTTACTTTCCCGTTTTGAATATCAAACTTAACTAATCCTTCAGGTAGAAAAGGGTCTGAGAATTTGATTTTATATAAATCTTTATTCCAAGGTTCAAGTACAGAGGTAAAAACTTGTGCAGAAGGTTTTAAGGTTAAAATTAACTTCCTTTTTTCTTGGGTTATAACTGCTTGGCCATACATTTTATCTTGGTAGTTTCCAACTAGTTGAATGGATTCTACCGAATGACTAGGCTTTTTTGCTACCTGGGCAATTAATTTTTCCTGGTATTTTGCTTCACCTTCTTTCTTCAGTTTCTCATATTCTAAAAACTTCTCAGCCCAATTAACTTTTTTTCCTTTTCTATCTAAAAACTCATCAAGCAATTTGTAAAGTGCCACATATGCTAATGAAGAGCCATCATTAGTTAAAACAATTATTCCTAAGTCTTCTTCGGGTACTATTGCTAATTGCGAAATATAACCAGGTAAACCACCTCCGTGTTGCATTAATTTTTTGCCGGCATAGTCCATAGTAAAAAGACCCAAACCATAAGCTTTAAAGTGTACATCAACATCTTTTTCGAATTGATATGGCTCAACAAAGTTGCGCGGTTTAAAGATTTCTTCAACCGCTTCAGGAGCCATCACCTTTTTATCGCCATAAGAACCTTTATTGAGCAGAAACCGCATCCAAATACCCATATCTGTTGTGGTAGTATTTATGCCTGCAGCGCCCCAAGAGTTATCGTAGTTCATTAAAGGTATTTTAGTGCCATTTATATGAGGATAAGCAATTTTTGTTTTGGGTTTAAAATCATCTATAGAGCAATAGGTTTCAATCATGCCTAAAGGCTCAAAATAGTTCTCTTCTAAATATTCGTCATAAGGTTTACCTGATACTTTTTCAATAACTTTTGCGGCAGCAATAAACATGATGTTTTGATAACCAAAGCTGCTTCTAAACTCTTTTTCTAAAGGTCGTTCTTTTATTCGCTTTAAAATTTCTTCTTGAGAATAATTGGTTCCATACCACAATAAGTCACCATCAAAAGTGATAAGTCCACTTCTATGGCAAAGCAAATCTTCTACTGTCATTAGATTGGTTACAACAGGGTCGTTTAGTTGAAAATAAGGCAAGTACTTTTTTACCTTATCATTCCAATTTAGTTTTCCTTCGCTAACCAATTTACTAATGCCTAAGGCAGTAAAATGTTTGCTTATTGAAGCTATCCCAAATGCTGAATAGGTTGTAACTTTTGCTGACGGGTTTTCAGCATCCTCTAAGCCATATCCATTTTGAAAAACAACATCGCCATCTTTCACCACAGCCACAGCCATACCTGTAGCACCAAAATCTACCCTAGCTTTAGCAAGATATTGGTTTAAAGCTTGGTAATTTACTTGAGCATTTACAGCAAATAAAAAGAACACCAAAAGGGTGCTCAATAAAAGGGGTAGTCTTTTCATTATTCTTTGATAATGCCCAAATATAAAATAAATAAGCCCGAAAATTCGGGCTTATTTGATAGGCTTGGTTATATAATGGATGATTGGTTAATTAGTTAGAGCGAAGTTGACCGGGAGGGTCATTTTCATTGCTACAGGCTTACCATTTTTTTCAGCAGGTGTCCAATTTGGCATTGCTTGTATTATGTCTAATGCGGCAGCATCTAAACTTTCATTAGCAGATTTTACTACTTCAAAACCTTCTAATTTGCCCGATTCTTTTACTACGAAAGAAATAAACACTTTTCCTTCAATGCTTTCTGCCTTGGCCTGTTCAGGATAGTTTAAGTTCGATTGAAAAAATTCGATTAGCGCCTCCATTCCTCCAGGGAATTCAGCCATTTTATCAACCTCGGCAGCTTGCAGAAGTTTTTCTGTTTTGGCAACTTCTTCGATTGCCTCGGCGGGTTCTAAGTTTTGATTTCCACAGCTTATTAATAAAGTTGCTGCAGTAGCAAACACAGCAACACCTTTTACCAAAAGTGTTGTTTTTGAGTTGGTTGGTTTTTGTAACATTTTGATTCTGGTTTTAATTAAACTTTGATTAAAAAATTGATTTACTAATACAGGAGAAAAGCCTTGTAAAACACCATTTAGCAACCACCCTTGGTATTCATTTTTATTTTTTGATGCTGCAGATTGGTCTGCTAAAAACTCGTGATTTTCTACCATGGCGCGTTTGTACAACCAAATAATTGGATTGTACCAAAAAAATATTTTGACTAACTCTATCAATATTAGGTCTATGCTATGCAACTGCTTTTGGTGAGTTGCTTCATGTTGCATAATGTGTATTAACTCACCCTTTGGCGTATCTCTTGAAATTACAATTTTGTTTAAAAAGGTAAAATGAAGGTTGGAAAAAGGAACTACCCAAACGATCCTATCAGCAATTATTTGTTTTTCTGCCTTTTTTAAATTGGTAATAACTCTTAAAACCCCCATCAAAAAGAAAAATCCAAATGCCGCAGTAAGCAAAATATAGAGGTAGTAGGCCGCTTGATAGATCGGAAGAGCG
>JAAZVO010000079.1 GCA_018623405.1 Crocinitomicaceae bacterium | reverse complement strand
TCAAACCACGATATCAGCAAACTCTTGATGTTCTGCAATAACATCGTATTCGGTGGCTTTGCGTTCTAAATACAATTCATCTATTTCTTTTCCGGTGTAGCCTTTCCAAGCGTAAAACTCCCCTATTCTTCGTCTCAATACTTCTTGGTCTATGGTTGTAAAGATTTTAATATCAGCCATTTTTCGTAGTTCCTCATGACTAATGGCTACAATACCTTCTAAAATAATTACCTCTTCTCCTTGGTATTGGTAGGTTTTAGGTTGAGGCTTCCTATCGGGATGGCGGGCATAACCAATGGCTGTAACCTCCTCCCCATTCATAATTTTTTTAAGGTCGGGTATCAAGTTATGAAATTGGAAATTATCAAACACCGAGGCATTTGCAGGCCGGTCTTTTTTGGCTAGAATCCAATCGTCTAGCTCAATTTTTAACACGCTGTGGTTTACACTAAACCTTTTGGTTAAATATGTTGCCAATGTTGACTTTCCCGATCTTGAGTTGCCTGCCACAGCAATTACAAAAGGTCTTTTTTCAGCTTGATTAAAGGCAGCGTAAAGCTCCTCAAATTGCTGGGCATGGGGTTCATCAATAATAAAGTCAATTGCTTCTTTTAGATTTAGGAAAAAATAATCGGGTTCTGTTTTAGAGTCTTTAAGGCCTTTGCCGGTTTTTAAACCTATAGTGGTTACTCCTGCGGCAATTCCGGCAATAATATCTCGCTCAGAGTCTCCAATAAAATACGACTGCGAAAGGTCAACATTAAAATCTTTTTCGCCATTATGCAGCATGCCCGGTTTGGGTTTTCTACAGTCACAAACAACTTTATAGGCAGCATTTTCGCCCGGAAAACCTTTATCGGGATGGTGCGGACAATAATATACTTCGTCAATTTTTGCCCTTTCTTTACCAAGCAAAGTATCCATTTTATTGTGGATAACGCGTAACTCCTGCTCAGAGCAAAGGTTTCTGGCAACTACAGATTGGTTGGTAGCAACCAAAGCCAAATAAGGCGAGGCATTTATCTTTTTTATTGCATCAGCTGTAAAAGGATATAATTCAAATTCATCAGGCCTATAAATCAAATGTTTATCCGGATTTATTACGCCGTCTCTATCTAAAAAAATAGCTTTTTGCTTGTATTCGTAGCACTTTGCCTCTACCAACCCCGATTTTACATCTGCCTCTACTTTCTCTAATCTATCAGGCGTTCCCATGTCTTTCATATATTCTGTAGTATTGTACCCAAACATTTTAATATCGTTGTAAATTTTTGGGAAAATCTCTCTGCCAAAATCTGCTTTTTTGCCCGGCTCAAGAAAATCAAAGATTCTTTTTGAAAAGATGTAGGCTCCTGCATTCACCAAATTTCGATAATACCTTCCATCTTCATGGGGTTTAGGATGAAATGCAGTTACCCTATTGGTGTGATTGGTTTCAACTAAATCGCTATCGTAAGGATGATCATTTGGATGCAGCGCCAAGGTACATTCGCTTTGATGAGCTTGATGAAACTCTACAAAGCGTTTAAGATGCATGTTTAGCATAACATCGCCATACAGCACCAAAAAATCGCCATTTATCCTGTCTTCAATAGCTTTTATTCCGCCTACAGTGCCCAAAGGCTCAGGCTCTTCGAAATACGAAATAGAAATACCAAACTTTTCTCCATTGCCAAAGTGCTCAATAATTGAATCCTTTAAATGGTTTACCAAGATGATAACTTCGTTAAATCCGAACTTTTTACATAACTCTACTTGGTATTCCAACAAGGGTTTACCAAAAAGTGGAATCATGGGTTTGGGAATATTTGTAGTAAGATGTTTTAATCGAGTGCCTTTTCCTCCGGCTAGAATAACAGCTTGCAAATCGTAAAATTTTTCACAAAGAAAATATTCAATTCTTGGAAAACCAGAATAATATCAAATAAATAAAAGTTGGGGTTAAAATGTCTATTTCTCGATTTAACCTCATTTTTCGGCCACCCTATATGACATGTTCTAGAATTCGTTTTGAAGTTTATTACCTAAATTGTCAGTTTGAGTAATCCCGAACATTCGGAATTGTATCGAAAACGGCAATGACCTAATCCATTTCTCGATACAGCCTACTTATACAGAAAAGACATGTTTTAGAATTCGTTTCAAAGTTATTACTGGAATTGTCAGTTTGAGTGATCCCGAGTATTCGGGATTGTATCGAAAACGACAATGACCTATACAATTTCTCGATACTTCTACCTTTGTCAACCACTCGAAATGGCAGCAATTAGTTTTCTCTTATCGGCCACTCTAAATTTCATGCATAAAAAAAAGGCACCCTGCCGAGTGCCTTCAATAAATAACTACCTTAAATGAAGGTAACTACCCCTTAACGAAAAGAACTGGTTCAAAAATGAGGTAGATAAATACACCAAACAATACCCAAAAAAGGGGATATTTTATTTAAACCTTTAATTCAAAAAAGAACTTATAAATAACTATTTAATAAACAATTAACTAATATGTTTTATTTTTAAACATTGAATCTAAAATGCATAATATCACCATCTTGAACAATGTATTCTTTCCCTTCAATATGCATTTTACCGGCCTCTTTACAGGCATTTTCTGAGCCTAAACTCACGTAATCATCATACTTAATTACCTCAGCCCTAATAAATCCTTTTTCGAAATCAGTGTGAATAACTCCGGCTGCTTGCGAGGCTGTAAATCCTTGATTAATGGTCCAAGCCCTTACCTCTTTTTTACCTGCAGTAAAATAGGTTTCAAGCTTAAGTAGTTTGTAGGCTGCCCTAATCAATTTATTTACTCCTGCTTCTATAAGGCCTAGTTCATCAAGAAACATTTTTCTATCCTCGTAGCTGTCCATACCTGCAATGTCTGCTTCAATAGCAGCAGAAATCAATAGCATTCCTGCATCTTCATCTTTTATGGCTTCGGCAACAGCCTTTGTATGTTCATTGCCATCTACCACTGAGGCTTCGTCAACATTGCAGATGTACAATACAGGCTTATTGGTAATTAAAAATAGGTCTTCAATTATTTCTCTGTCGTCACTGTCTTTGTTCCAACTTCTTACAGAGTTTCCTGCTTCTAAATGGGCCTTTACAGAGGTTAATGCTTCAAATGCTTTTTTGGCGTCTTTGTCTCCGGTTCCTGCAGCACGTTTAAGTTTCTCTAAACGTTTTTCTACGGCTTCAAGATCTTTTAATTGTAGTTCTAAGTCAATAACTTCTTTATCTCTAACCGGATTTACATTACCATCTACATGCACCACGTTGCCATCTTCAAAACATCTCAACACATGCAGAATAGCGTCTGTTTCTTTTATGTTGGCTAAAAATTGGTTTCCTAACCCTTCGCCTTTACTAGCACCTTTTACCAATCCGGCAATATCTACAATTTCTACTGTTGCAGGCACAACTTTTTCGGGCTTTACCAAGCTTTCAAGGGTTGCTAACCTATCATCAGGAACGTTGGTTACGCCAACATTTGGCTCAATGGTACAAAAAGGATAATTTGCCGATTGAGCTTTCGCATTCGACAAACAATTAAATAATGTTGATTTTCCTACGTTGGGCAGTCCAACAATTCCACATTTTAAAGACATCTTAAATAATTTGGGCTGCAAAAGTAGTTTTCCGCTTTGATTTATTTCAAATTCGATAATTTAAGATGATGAAAATGAAAATTGTTAATTAATCTCCAAGTTATTAACACCACGTAGAACCCCCTAAATGAAAACTTAATTTCGCAACCTTGATGCATTAGACCCTATTTTATGGCAAATCTCACCTCCCTTAAAGACCTCGCAACTCAAACAAGAAGAGACATTATTAGAATGGTACATGGCGCAAAATCAGGGCATCCGGGTGGATCGCTCGGTTGTGCAGATTACTTTATTGCCCTTTACCATGAAATAATGGAGCATAATCCGCAGCACTTTTCAATGGATGGCATTGGCGAAGACGTTTTCTTTTTATCTAACGGACACATATCCCCTGTTTGGTACTCTACCCTAGCTAGGGCGGGATATTTTGATGTTGCCGAGTTAGCTACATTCAGAAAATTAAACTCTCGTTTACAAGGGCACCCTGCAACGGAAGAAGGCTTGCCAGGAATTAGAATGTCTAGCGGATCTTTAGGGCAAGGAATGAGCGTGGCTATTGGAGCGGCTTTAGCCAAAAAACTAAACGGCGATGATAAGTTAGTGTACAGCTTACATGGTGATGGCGAAATTCAAGAAGGTCAAATTTGGGAGGCAGCAATGAGCGCTGCTCACCACAAAGTAGATAATTACATTGCAACCATAGATTACAATAACCGCCAAATTGATGGCGATGTTTCTGATGTGATGTCGTTAGGTAACCTTAAGGCCAAATGGGAGGCTTTTGGATGGATTACTCTTGAAATGAATGGAAACGACATGGAAGATGTTATTGCTACACTACAAAAAGCAAAATCAATGACTGGGCAAGGAAAACCAAGTATGATTTTAATGACCACCGAAATGGGCCAAGGTGTAGATTTTATGATGGGTACGCACGCATGGCATGGAGTTCCACCGAGTGATGAGCAAAAAGAATTGGCTTTGAGTCAGTTAGCAGAAACCATTGGCGATTATTAATTGATTGGCAGGGAAATTGAAAATAAAAGCTCAAAATCCATTGTCTTGAAATTAAAACTAACACTGTTATTTGTAATTTTTCTCTCTGCAAATGCTTTTGGGCAGCGCCCAAGCGATAGAACGCAACCCTTAAATAGAATTCTATTTATTTACAATGCTTCAAATTCAATGAATGGCTCTTGGGAAAGTGGAAAGAAAAACCTTATTGCAAAGAAACTTATCTCCGAAACTTTAGATAGTCTTAAAGGAAACCCCAACGTAGAGCTTGCCTTGCGGGTTTATGGTCACCAATATGATTACAGACAAGGACAGGTTTGTGATGATTCTAAATTGGAAGTACCATTTGCGAAATACAACGTAGATAAAATCAAAAAGAAACTCAACACCATCCAAGCAAAAGGTACAACTCCCATTGCTAAAAGTTTGGAAATGGCCGAAAACGATTTTCCACCATGTGCCGACTGCAGAAACATTATCATTTTAATTACCGATGGCATTGAGGAGTGTGATGGAGACCCTTGCGCTGTTTCGCGTTTTTTACAATCTAGAGGAATTGTTTTAAAACCCTTTGTTATTGGTATCGGGTTAGACCCAAACTTCAAAAAGACTTTTGAATGTATTGGTAACTTCTTTGATGCATCAGATGAAAAAACATTTAAAAACGTACTTGGAATTGTAATTTCTCAAGCGTTAAACAGCACCTCCGCCCAAGTTAATCTTCTAGATGTTGACCAAAGACCAAACGAAACCAACGTAAACATGACGTTTTACGATACCTACACAAAAAAAATAATCTACAACTTTATTCATGCACTAAACTCAAAAGGTTTACCTGATACACTTAAATTAGAACCACTTTACACCTATGGCATTCAGGTGCATACTATTCCTCCGGTTTTTAAAGATTCAATTACCATAACTCCCGGTATTCATAACATTATTGGAATTCCAGCTGCGCAAGGATTTCTAAATATCAAAATCAATGGATTGGTAAAAAACAATTTTGATGTAATCATCAGAAAAAAAGGTGAAATGAAAACCCTACATGTTCAAGAAACAAATACTACTGAAAAATATCTTGTAGGTAAGTATGATTTAGAGGTGTTATGTCATCCTAGAATGATTATTGAAGATGTAGAAGTGTTACAAAGCCACACCACAACTATTGATATTCCCTCCCCCGGAATCATTACAATTTTAAGGTCAACCCATGGCAGAACAGATATTTACCTCGAAAAAGACAATGGACTAGAATGGGTTTATCAATTGGCAGAAAAATCAAAAAGTGAAAACCTGTATCTCCAACCCGGAAATTACAGGGTTATCCATAAACCTAAAAGTGCAGTAAGTTCATCTTTTACAACAGAAGAAAGAGTAACCATAAAATCAGGCTCCTCAGCCATAATTAGATTCTAACATGAAAAAGTACACCATTCAAAACGAAAAAGACACCCGTTCAGGATTTGGAGCCGGATTGGCAGAGCTCGGAAAAGAAAAAGAAAATGTAGTTGCCCTTTGTGCCGACCTTACAGGAAGTTTAAAAATGAATGAGTTTCAAGATAATCATCCTGAAAGGTTTTTTCAAGTAGGTGTTGCAGAAGCCAATATGATGGGTATTGCTGCGGGTTTAACCATTGGAGGTAAAATTCCCTTCACAGGAACATTTGCCAACTTTAGTACAGGTAGAGTGTACGATCAAATTAGACAATCAATAGCATACTCTGAAAAGAATGTAAAAATATGCGCCTCCCATGCAGGATTAACCTTGGGTGAAGATGGAGCAACACATCAAATTTTAGAAGATATTGGCTTAATGAAAATGCTACCTAACATGGTAGTTATAAATCCTTGCGATTACAACCAAACTAAAGCTGCAACAAAAGCCATTGCAAACCATGTGGGGCCGGTGTATTTAAGGTTTGGCAGACCAAAAGTCCCCAACTTTACACCTGAAGACCAAAATTTTGAAATTGGAAAAGCTGTTATGCTTAATGAGGGAAATGACGTTACCATTATAACTACAGGTCACTTAGTTTGGAAGGCAATAGAAGCAGGCCAAATACTTGCCGAGCAAGGCATTGATGCGGAAATAATAAACATCCATACTATAAAGCCTTTAGACACGGAGGCTATTGTTAATTCGGTAAGAAAAACAAGGTGCGTTGTAACTGCTGAAGAGCACCAAATAAGCGGTGGATTAGGAGAAAGTGTAGCGCAATGTTTAGCCCAAGAAAACCCGGCTCCAATGGAGTTTGTGGGTGTAAAAGATGTTTTTGGCGAAAGTGGAAAGCCTGAAGAACTCATGGAAAAATATGGGTTAAGCACTACTCATATCGTAGAAGCGGCCAAAAAAGCTTACAATAGAAAGTAGTTCATAAGATGAATGACTGCCAAAGAGGTTGAAAATCAGGTTTTAGCTTTTGTTGAATCTCAACATTTAGAAAAGGCTATTGAGTTGATCATCAACCAATACCAAAAGAAAATATATTACCAAGTTAGGCGGTATATTACTTTTCATGATGAGGCAGATGATATTCTCCAAGAAGTATTTATAAAAGTTTGGATAGGTTTACCCAATTTTAAATTCGAATCTGCATTAACTTCTTGGATTTACAGAATAACTGTAAATGAGTGTTTAGGCTATATACGCTCAAACAAAAAGCACCTCCATAACCTGGATGCACAAGCTTATGAAAACCACTTAAAAAGTGATGTTTTTTTTGATGGAGATGAGTTTGAGAGAAAACTACAATCCGCAGTTGCGATGCTTCCTGAGAAGCAAAGAGTTGTTTTTATTTATAAATATTTTGAGGACTTAAAATACGAGCAAATTGCTGTTATTTTGGGTGGTACAGTTGGTTCTTTAAAAGCCTCGTACCATCATGCAGTAAAAAAAATAGAAGAAACTTTAAATGAAGATTAAACCTTTTCATTAAAAATTCATCTAAACAACATGAACCTAGAGGAACATAAAAAAAGATTATCTAAAAACCCGCTAAAAACGCCTGAAGGATATTTCGAATCACAAAAACAAGATTTGCTTAAAAAGCTAAGTGTAACTCATCAACATCCTATAAAACAGCAAAAACCTCAAAGGTTTTTTGCAGGTAGCATTTTAGCTGTAGCCGCTATTTTATTAATTGTGTTTACGGTATGGCCACCACAAAACCAAGAAAGCCAAACAAATAGTTTTACTTTAGAAGTTTCTGAAATACCTACAGAATATCTTGATGAAGACGTTATTGCAGTTTATTATGAAGCAGAAACATTGGATTCAAATTCTTCTAGAACAATAGATTATTTAATTGAAAGTGAAATTTCATTAGAATTAATTGCCGAAAATATTTAGTTATGAAACAATCAATCCTTTTAGTTACGCTTCTGCTTTTTTCAAGCTTAACCTTTGCTCAAGTGCCTCAAGAAAGGGCAAGAAACAGAGGCCAGATGGGAATGCAACACAATGAAAAAATAGAAGCGATGAAAGTTGGTTTCATTACAGAAAAATTAGCCCTTTCCCCAAAAGAGGCACAAGTTTTTTGGCCTATTTACAACGAGTTTCACGATAAAAAAAGGGCATTAAAAAAAAGTTGGAGGCAATTTGAATCGGGTGAAGTACAACTTGATGAACTTCCTGATGAACAGTTAGAAGAGGTTTTAGCATTACGCATGGAAAACAACATTAAAGAAGCCCAACTCGAAAAAGAATACCACCAAAAATTTGTAAAAGCTTTAGGAATACAAAAAACAGCTAAACTCTACAAAGCTGAAGTTGAGTTCAAAAGAGAATTATTACGAAATTTGAAAGAAAAGCCCTGATATTTGTTGCGTGCAAAGTCCTTTCGAATTTTTTAAGCATCATTTAGGCCAAACCTCCCCTTTTCCTTTAGGTATTGAAGTTAGCTATGCTAATGGTCCTTACATTTTCGATAATAAAGGAAACGGCTACCTAGATTTAATTTCAGGAATTGCTGTTAGCAATTTAGGGCATGGGCACCCAAAAATTATTGAGGCTATAAAAACCCAAGCCGAGAAGTTTACACACGTTATGGTTTATGGCGAAATGGTGCAGCCTGTACAAAATAAATTTGCTGAAAACCTTTTGCATTTCTTACCTGAAAGTCTCAACTGTGTTTACCCTGTAAATTCAGGTACAGAAGCTAATGAGGCAGCCCTAAAGCTTGCCAAAAGGGTTACGAACCGCACAAAAATTGTTTCGACCAAAGGTGCTTACCATGGCAGTACACATGGTTCATTAAGCATTAGCAGCAACGAGGTAAAAAAAGCAGCATTTAGACCCTTATTACCCGAAGTTTATTTTATTGAACTAAACAACATTGAATCTCTAGAAATAATTGATGAGCAAACAGCTTGTGTAATCATAGAGCCTGTACAAGGAGATGCAGGAGTAAGAGTAGCCTCAAATGAATTTTTAAATGCACTTCGAAACAAATGTAACCAAACAGGAACTCTGCTGATATTTGATGAAATACAATGTGGTATGGGGCGAACCGGAAAAATGTTTGCATTTGAACATTCAGGTGTAATTCCCGATATTTTAACCTCGGGAAAAGCACTTGGAGGAGGTTTACCTGTTGGGGCTTTAATTTCAAGTGAAGAAAACCTACAACAATTTCAAACAGACCCTATGTTAGGCCACATTACCACCTTTGGTGGAAATCCGGTTATTATGGCAGCGGCAGCAGCAGCCCTTGAGATTTATAAAAATGAGCTAGACTTTGGTGAAGTAGAATCGAAAGGTAAATTTATTGAGGCTACGTTACAGCATCCTGAAATCAAAGAAATTAGAAGAAAGGGAATGATGTTCGCCATTGAGTTTGACCATGCGGATAAGGTTGAAAAAATTGTAAAAGGTTGTCTAGCTGAAAAAGTGATTACCTATTGGTTTTTATCATGTCCTGAAAGTTTTAGAATTGCTCCTCCTCTAACCATTACACAGAAAGAGCTTGAAAAGGGAATAAATACAATTAACCAGGTTATGTATGAGATGCTTTAACTTAATCTTGTTTTTTTTAATTGGTTTTAGCGCTTTTAGCCAAGAGTATTTAATAAAACATGAAGGTGTTACCAATATTCTAAATGCCGGCGGAAAGTTGGAGCTAGAGCGATTAATTTCCAACGAACTAAATTATCCATCAGATGCATATCAAAATGAAATAGAAGGATATGTTCAATTTAATTTCACGATTTCCCAAAACGGCATAATTTCCAACCTCAATGTTTCAGGAGATCAACTAGAATCGTTCAAACCATCTGCCGAAGATTTATTAAAGAAAATTATGTGGCTTCCCACCACTAAAAGACCTCAAAATTATCCTGTAAAATTTGTTATCATTTACAATCCCAAAAAATTTAAAAAGTTGGCTAAAAAACGAGGCTACGAAAAGGTTCTTTTACCGGAAATTAGCTTTAGTAACGATTACAAAACCATCAACTTTAATGAAATCGAAATAAAACCTATTCCCATTTTTACTGAAGGAAATTTTAAAAGTGCTGATCAATACTTTAATTCAAAAATAAATTATCCCGAGTCTGCTATTAGGTTAGGTTTAAGTGGCCCCGTAACATTA
>JAAZVO010000336.1 GCA_018623405.1 Crocinitomicaceae bacterium | reverse complement strand
TTAGAACAAAATTTAAAGAATCTTGAAAAAACCTTTTCTGAAACAAAAGCATTGGCAGATAATGGTTTTGCCGAGCAGCAAGACGTAGACCAAATTAACTTGTTAATAGGCAACATGAGAAACTCTATTAACTCAACCAAAAAGCAAGTAGAGGTGGCCTACAACATGTTAAAGTTTAACATGGGAATTCCTGTTGCTCATGAAATATCTCTTAAAGATGACTTAAATGCTTTGGTTGGGGTTTCTAATGATGGGAGTGTGCTCACTAATGAGTTCAATCCTGAAAATCACATTGACTATAAAATAGCGTTAACAGATGTAAACTCTAAAGAATTATTGCTTAGAAACAACCAAGCAGGATATTTACCAAGGCTTTCGGCTTTTGTAAGTTTTAATCAAAACTATTTATCAAACGACCTTACCCTAGATAATCAGTTTTGGTTTCCTAATAACCTTTGGGGAGTAAACCTTGAAGTGCCTATTTTCTCAAGTTTTATGAGAAGAAATAAAGTACAACAAAGCAGGGTTGACCTAGAGCAGTCTTTAACCCAAAAGGGAATGATACAACAAAGCTTAATACTGCAAGCACAAAATGCTAGGGCAGCCTACACCAACGCTTTAAACAAAAACAACCTCGAAAGAGAAAACTTAAAGTTGGCCCAACGCATTAAAAACAACACCGAAGTAAAATTTAAAGAAGGTCTTGCCAGCAGTTTGGAGCTTACCCAAGCGCAAAATCAAGAGTTAAGTACTCAAGGAAGTTTTATTTCATCCATGTTCGAATTAATAAACGCAAAAGCAGAATTAGATAAAGCATACGGAAACATTCAATAATTGATCAAACTAACACAACATAAAATGAAAAATTTAATCAAAATATTATTTGCAGGTGCGGTATTGATTTCTTGCAACAACCAAAGCAACCCTACAACAGACTTAGGTAAACTGATGGCAGAACGCGACCAGCTAAAAGCCTCAAAAGACTCAATTGGCCTTTTGCTTGCAGAACTAGAAACTCAAATTTCTGCTTTAGATACAACCAAGAAGCTCTCTTTAGTTACCCTAAAGGAAAGTGAACAAAAAAGGTTTGAGCACTTTTTTAAAGTTTATGGTACAGTTCAAACGGATAATATGGCCATGATAAATGCCGAAACTCAAGGAAAAATCGAATCTATTTGGATTGAAGAAGGTACAAAAGTTAGTAAAGGCCAAAAACTAGCTCAAATAAATGCAGATGTAATTAGAAGGTCTATTGCCGAGCTAGAAAACAGGTTAGAGTTGGCTCAAACAGTTTTTGAGCGCCAAGAGCGCTTATGGAACCAAAATATTGGGTCTGAGATACAGTACTTACAAGCAAAAAATGATAGAGATGCCATAAAAAAGAGCTTGCAAACAGCACAAGAGCAGTTAGCAATTACCACTATTACCGCTCCTTTTAATGGTGTTATTGATGAGGTTTTCCCGAAAGAAGGTGAATATACTGCTCCTGGAGCTCCATTTTTTAGGTTAGTTAATCTAGAAAAGGTGTATATAAAAGCTGATATTTCTGAAAATTACTTAGGAAAAATAAAAGAGGGAGACAGTGTAATTGTAGAGGTGCCAAACGTAAAAGATGCAACTTTTCAAACTTCAATTTCTCGAATTGGCGATTTTATTAATCCCGACAATAGAACCTTTAAAATTAAGCTAGAATTAAAAAACACCAGTAATATTTTAAAGCCAAACATGTTGGCCGAAATAAGCATTAGAGATTATCAAAACGACTCAGCGGTTGTAATACCTGAAAACTTGATTCTTCAAGGTGCTCAAAACGAATACTTTGTTTATACCCTAAATACCACATCAGAAAATACAGGAGTTGCCCAAAAAGCTCAGCTAGAAATTGGAAAATCTTACAACAACGAAGTGGAAATTTTAAAAGGCCTTCCTGCAAATACAATGGTTATTGACAAAGGCGCTAGAAGTATTCAAAATGGAGAAGTGGTTGAAATAACTACTACCCAAGAACTGTAAAAAGCATAAAAAAATGGCTGAAATAAACCAAAAAGCTAACGATAAAAAAGTATTGAAGGAGTTTGGGGTGTCCACTGCTTCAATCAAGAACAAAACAACAGTTTTTGTTCTTACCATAATTATTCTAATTGCAGGTCTTGCTTCCTATGTAAGCATGCCAAGAGAAAGCTTTCCGGAAATTGTTATCCCTCAAATTTATGTAGGTACACCTTACCCGGGAAACTCAGCGGCAGATATTGAAAAGCTAATTACAAGGCCTTTAGAAAAAGAGATAAAGTCAATTACCGGAATTGATAAAATGACCTCGACTTCGGTGCAGGGTTATTCTACAATTTTTATTGAGTTTGACTTTAACATTACCCCCGAAGAAGCACTAAGAAAGGTAAAAGATAAGGTTGATATAGCCAAAGGCGACCCTGACTTTCCAACAGACCTTCCTGCAGATCCTAATGTTTTTGAGATGAACCTTTCGGAAATGATGCCGATATTGAATATTAATCTTTCTGGAGATTTTTCTTTAGCACAATTAGAAGATTTTGCTGAATATCTTGAAGATAAAATAGAAGGGCTTCCTGAAATTACCGAGGTTGATATTAGAGGAATTCAAGAAAAAGAAATGAAAATTAATGTTGACCTCATTAAAATGGAGTCGCTCAACATTAGTTTTAATGATATAGCAGGCGCTATTCAAAATGAAAATGTTACTATTTCAGGTGGCGATCTTCTTGTTGATGATATGAGAAGAACTGTAAGGGTAATTGGTGAGTTTCGCTCCGCAAAAGAAATTGAAGAGGTT
>JAAZVO010000335.1 GCA_018623405.1 Crocinitomicaceae bacterium | reverse complement strand
GTCAAGTAGAAACCTTGTTTATTTTTGGTGCTAATCAGAGAAAGAAAATAAGTCTGAATGAGTGAAGAACTGTTAAAGGCGTTAATGCAACTATTTGCCCTCGCCTCAGACGTTGATGACATCAATGAGGAAAGTAGGGAAATTGTAAAGAGATACTTGGAAATAGAGCTTAATCAAGAGCTTGTAGATAAGTATATAGTTCTTTACGACCAATACGTTGAAGACTACCACCATTTAAGTGCAAGAAAAAGAGGTTTAGATGTCCAAAGCATTGACCTTGATGGCGATGAGGTAAAATCTATTTGCCGAAATATCAACGAAAGTTTAGTACAGCGCCAAAAGCTTGTTATTCTTATTCGTTTAGTTGAGTATATCATGGCAGACGGCTCTGTGTCTGATCATGAATTTAGATTCTTGGACGAAGTTTCGAATACTTTCAATATTTCCCAAGAGGAATTTATGGGTTGTACCAACTTTATAAAAGCCTCTCCGGAAGATATTCCTGATAACGACGATGTATTGGTAATATCAAATGTTGAAAATCCATCTTACGGATTAAAGGTTAAGCACTTTTTCTCTGAAAACATCGATGGATTTTTATTGGTTTACAATATTTCGAGTGTTAAAATGCTCACCTTTAGGTATTTTG
The DNA here is from genome assembly GCA_018623405.1 of Crocinitomicaceae bacterium. Lineage (GTDB taxonomy): Bacteria > Bacteroidota > Bacteroidia > Flavobacteriales_G > Salibacteraceae > JAAZVO01. The sequence continues at coordinate 2,161 of JAAZVO010000335.1, read as the reverse complement.
GTAACGCAGACTTATACCTAAACGGACAAAACATAAGTTCAAACAGAGCTTATATTTTTACCCAAGGCTCCTCTATTAGAAGTTCTAAGGTAAACCCAATTTACTACAGTGATGTACTCTCTCGTTTTATGAATGATGGTGCATCTAAAAAAATAGTTTATACCGCAAGAAACCTTGAGTACCGCTTTAAAAGCGGCAAAATAGGCCTACAAGATTTTTCTTTTTCTGAAGAATCAGGTAAAATGTTGGCGGTTATGGGTGGTAGCGGCGCGGGTAAATCTACCCTACTAAATGTACTAAACGGAACCAATAAGCCTAATAAAGGTACCATAACTATTAATGGTGTTGACATCTTTAATCAAAAAGACAGAATTGAAGGTGTAATTGGATTTGTATCTCAAGATGATTTATTAATCGAAGAGTTAACCGTTTATCAAAACCTATATTATAACGCTAAACTTTGCTTTGATGGATATCCTGAAGAGGAAATCGAAACAATGGTGGTTGATTTGCTTACTAACTTAGGATTAGGTGAAACTTTAGACCTTAAAGTTGGAAGTCCTTTAGAAAAAACTATTTCGGGTGGTCAACGAAAAAGATTGAACATTGCCCTTGAATTAATTAGAGAGCCATCTGTACTTTTCTTAGATGAGCCTACATCAGGTTTATCATCAAGAGATTCTGAAAATATCATGGACCTTTTAAAGCAACTAACTTTAAAGGGAAAATTAATTTTTGTGGTAATTCACCAACCGTCTTCAGATATTTTTAAGATGTTTGATAAACTTATTATTCTAGACGTTGGCGGATATCCTATTTACTTCGGTAACCCGGTTGACAGTATTATTTACTTCAAACGATACATAAACCACGTTAACCCTGACGAAAGCGAGTGCCCCACTTGCGGTAATGTAAATCCTGAACAAATATTTAACATTATAGAGTCTAAGGTTCTAGACGAGTATGGAAACTCTACCGAAAACAGAAAAGTTTCTCCAAAAGAGTGGAATGAACACTACATAGAGTCTATTGGTAAAAATGTTGTTATCAAAAAAGATGAAGCAGAAATACCTGAAAGTACTTTTAAAGTGCCAAATGTTTTTAATCAGTTCAAGGTATTTTTAACAAGAGATGTGCTTTCTAAAATTACCGATAAGCAGTACTTGATTATTAATGTGTTAGAAGCACCTGTTTTAGGTTTTATCCTATCCTTTTTCATTAAATTTTATAAAGATGACCAATCAAATGACCTTGGCTACATCTTTATGGATAACGATAACCTTCCCGCCTATTTATTTATGGCAGTTATTGTTGCCTTATTTATTGGATTAACCGTTTCTGCAGAAGAAATCATAAAAGATCAGAAAATTAGAAAACGAGAATCTTTCTTGAACTTAAGTAAAGGAAGTTATATTCTATCTAAAATAATGATCATGTTCACGGCATCTGCCATCCAAACAATTCTTTTCATTTTGGTAGGTAATTACATTCTTGAGGTTAAAGGAATGTACTTAGATTATTGGTTGGTACTTTTTTCAGCATCTTGTTTTGCGAATATGCTTGGGTTAAATATTTCAGCATCGTTTAAAAATGCAGTAACAATCTATATCCTTATCCCCTTCTTATTAATTCCTCAATTAATTTTTAGTGGTGTTATAGTAAAATTCGAAGAATTAAATCCAATTATTGGTTCTTACAAGAAAGTTCCTTGGATTGGAGATATAATGGCTTCTAGGTGGGCTTTTGAAGCTTTAGCTGTTAACCAATTTAAAAATAATGAATACGAAAAACTCATTTACGACTATGAGAAGGAAATGAGTATAGCCAACTTTAAAAAAGTTTATTGGATTCCTGAATTACGCAATAAAGTTGGGTTCATTGAAAATAATTTAACCGACGAAAGCGAAAAAGAAAACATTGAAAGAAACCTTAACGTAATTAGAAATGAAATTGCCAAGGAATTAAAAATGACCGACTTCATCAATTTTGGTGCACTTAATTTCTTGTATTATGATAAGGTGAATAAAATTCATTTAAATGAGGTAAAAGATTATTTAAAGGAATTGCACAAGTACTATACAAGAATGTATAACTATGAGTTAGACCAAAAGGATCAAATAATATTCAACTACTCGAAAAATACTTCTCCTCAAGAATTTAC
>JAAZVO010000078.1 GCA_018623405.1 Crocinitomicaceae bacterium | reverse complement strand
CATTATTATTACGATGACGTTCACCTTATTCCTGTGAATGCTATTGACTTTTTTAGAACTAATTAATTAAAAGAGGTAATAGCTGCTTTCCTTATGGAGTCTTTTTGTGCAGGACTCCAATCGTATTTACCATTGTATAAAGTCTTGGTTTCCCAATAGCCATACATTACATTAGGAAAAATGATAAATTCAAATCCAAGTTTATCTTTCATTTCATTGAGATATTCAGCCCTGTTTAATTCATCAAATTCAGGTAAAAAGTCAGCGAGATTATCTCCCAAATACATTATAATATTATGGGTTTCTAGCACTTTGTTTCTTCTAGGCTGCTTTTTACTTGTTTCATCCTTAAGCAGAAAATGGGAGGAATCTATAAACGGAAAATTGTATTTTTTGAGATTGGTTATGGTTTCAGGAAGCTGATCTACCGTTCTATTTGAAATGTAAAAAACTTCAACTCCTTGAGAGGCCGCAAACTTGAAAAACTCTTGCGCACCTGGCAGGGGTTTAGCATTTTCTTGCTTTCCCCATTCTTTCCAAAGTTCTTTAGAATAATCTTCATCTAACTCAATCAGTCTTCCGTTAAATGGGCTGTTATCTAAAACGGTTTCATCAATGTCTGTTACAATGGCCAAAGGTTTTCCATTGTTTTTATTTTCAGCTACAAACTTTTCTAATTGCAAGGTGGCAATGTTGTAAGCTTGGTAGCATAGCCCTTTATATTCACTAGATTTTTGTTGCCAAATAACAGATAAGACGCTATGTTCTCTTACCGAAATTTTGTTTGAAATCGGTTCTTTTTGTGTTTTGTTTTCCTGTTTTTGAGTACAACCTGAAATTACCAAGTTGATTAATATTATAATTAAGGTAATAAGTTTTAATGAATTCTTTTTCAATTGATTATAAATTTTTTGTTATTTGTTTTGATCTGAATGAAACCATTTCCTCAATCAATTTTTTTGGTAATGGCTTATCTAGTGGAAATTGTATAGAACCTTTTCCTTGCATAAAGCTTTTTAATTCACCTTTAAAATGATTAATTGTTTCAGGGTGAGGGTAGAGGCCAATAACCATTAACGAATTAAAATATTTGTTCATCGAACTCATATTCTATGTAAATGTATTCAACCGCAGGTTTTAAGAAGAAACATAACCTTATGAATTCAAAAAGTTAACGACCCGTTTAATTACTACGGCATCTTTCAGCAACCTTACATGCCCCAAAGTTTGGGTTTCAAACAATTCTGCATGAGGCAGCACCTTATGCAGTTCTCTAGCATGATAAATAGGTGCTTCTCTATCGTTTTTATCGTGAATAATGAGGTGTTTTCTAATAGCCTTTTCTTGTAATCTTTTCGCAATTTCTATTCCTGAGAAATAGGCAAAAGGCTTATTCATTTTATTCATCACAAACCTATCAATTGCCTTATGGGCTTTTTTGGTGGCGTTTATTTTTTTTCGATAAATATCAATTACATCTTTTGCAATTGTGGGTGCAGAAGTGGTTACGAGTTTTTGAGGCTTTAAATTGAAATTTTCAATGGCATATAATAATGCTAATGCTCCAAGTGAGTGACCTACCGCTGCAAAAATTTCTTTGTCTTTTAGAAATGCAGAAAGAGCGGTAGCAAACTCTACCACATTTGTTTTTTTAGAACTTTTTGGATTATGCCCCGGCCCCTCCATAGCAATTACATGAAGGTTACTATTTACTAAAGCGTCAATAATAAATCTAAATTGAGTGGCTCTTCCTGCCCAACCATGCATCATAAAAACAGTTTTATGTGATGGATTTCCCCAACTGTAAGTCATTAATTCTTCTCCTTGAAAAGGAAAAGAATCAATATCAGCTTTAAGCTTAAACGAAACCTCTTCTTCAGGAATAGGAAAGGATAGTGGGGTTAAGAACATATCTACAATAAACTGATTTGCACTTTTTGGTGCAACCAATTCATACAAAGGAAAGATTGGAACTAAAATCTTTGCTTTTAAGGGTATTTCAGGAACGTTTGATGGTTTTGCCATTAAGCGATGTTGTTGTAAACAGCTTGTACATCGTCATCATCGTCTAACTTGTCTAAAAGCTTTTCAATTTCTTCAAGTTGTTCTTCGGTAAACTCTACAGGTGCATTTGGAATTCTTTCTAAAGTACCTTTTTTTATTTCAGCACCTAATTCTTCTAATTTATCTGATATTGAACCAAAGTTGGTATATTCTCCATAAACTACCATTTTATCCTCTAGCACTTCAATTTCATCCATTCCGGCATCAATCAACTCAAGTTCAAGCTCTTCCTTATCCATGCCTTCAGGGGCAAGAAATTCAATAACGGCTTTCCTATCAAACATAAACTCTAATGAGCCATTTGGCACAAGAGCCCCACCAATTTTGTTGAAATAAGACCTTACGTTTGCTACTGTTCTGGTAGTATTATCTGTGGTACATTCTATAAATACCAAAACACCATGAGGACCTTTACCTTCATAGGTAATTTCGGTATAATCTTCAGCATCTTTACCTGAGGCTCTTTTTATGGCGTTTTCAATATTGTCTTTTGGCATGTTTTGCGCCTTGGCATTTAAAATTGCAGTACGCAATGTTGGGTTCATATCAGGATCAGAACCTCCCTCTTTGGCGGCTAGGGTAATGGCCTTAGCCAATTTTGGAAACATTCGAGACATTTTGTCCCATCTCTTTTCTTTAGCTGCTCTTCGGTATTCAAACGCTCTTCCCATAATTGTGCTTTTGCGCAAATTTAATTGGATTTAGCTACCACCAAAATCAAAAAAATGGCTAATTTATTGGGGAGTATTATGTCAGAAATTACGTCGATTAAAGGAAGAGGAGCACAAAAAGCGTTGGGGAATAAGTTTGCCCAATTTAATTATGCAAACCACCAAGATTGGAGTTACGAAAATGCTGAAGAAAAGAAAACAAAGTTGTTTTTCGAAACTCCAAAAGTGGTTGTTAATAAGGTTACAAGTCCTGATGTACCGCTAGAATATTCTATAAACCCTTACCAAGGTTGTGAGCATGGTTGTGTGTATTGCTATGCAAGAAATAGTCATGAGTATTGGGGCTTTGATGCAGGATTAGGTTTTGAGCAAAATATAATTGTGAAGCAAAAAGCTCCTGATTTGCTCAGGAAAAAATTTAACAGCAGAGGGTGGAAGGGCGCTCCAATAATGCTTTCAGGAAATACAGACTGTTACCAACCGCAAGAGCGAAAGTTTAAACTTACTCAAGCCTTGTTGAAGGTTTGTTATGAGTTTAAAAACCCCGTGGGTATTATAACCAAAAACAGACTTGTATTAAGAGATATAGAAATTCTTAAAGCGCTAGCATCTAAATACCTTGTAGATGTTGTACTCAGCATAAACTCTACAAATGAGTTGCTTATTAGAAAGCTTGAGCCTCGAACTTCCGCTTACAAGCAAAGAATTGCTACTATTGAAATTTTAGCAAAAGAAAATATTCCCGTATCTGTTCTGATTTCACCCATTATTCCGGGGTTGAACGCAATCGATATTCCCCGGATTTTGAAAGATACTGCTAATGCAGGAGCCAATAATTCAGGTTATACTGTAGTTAGGTTAAATGGAAAGGTAGGAGTGGTGTTTGAAGATTGGATAAAGAAGGAATATCCGAAAAGGGCAAATAAGGTGCTCAATCAAATAAAGGAGTTACATGGAGGCAACTTAAATGATAGCCGATTTAAAACTAGAATGAGGGGAGAGGGACCTTGGTCAAAGGCCATTAACGAGCAGTTTAAGCTATTTCACAAAAAGTATTTTCCTAACCCGACAGAATTTAAACTGAATAGTAGCTTATTTAAAAATCAATTTACTGAAAAGCAACTTTCCCTAGAGTTTTAGCTTTAGAGGTTCTTCAAAACCTTTTTATCGAAAATAAAAGGGCCAAAAGGGAATATAGATGCTAGAAATCCTAGGACATAAAATTTTAATTTCCAACTGTAGGCTATTCCGGTTTGTAATAAAACCAATTGGTAAATCACAAACAATAAACCGTGAGCCCAACCTACGTACTTTACCGCCAATGGCCAATCGAAACCATATTTTAAAGGCATGGCAATAAATAATAAGATTAAAAAAGAGGCTCCTTCAAGTACAGAAACCCAATAAAACTGTGTTTTTTTATCCATCAATGCAATTTTTTAGCGCAAGCATATAACCGAAATGTAAACCTTCATGAATGTTATTAAACAGTAATGCCTGTTCAAAGTTTTCTAGTTTCAAACCAAAACTTGTTTGATAACTTTCAAAGTTGGAAAAACGATTTGCTGAAATATTTTCTGCTAGATTTTTAACTGAATCTAAAGCAACAACCTTTAATGCTTCAACTGTTTCAATAGCGTAGTTTTCTTGGGGTGTGGTGCCTTTTCTAAAACTTGTAACTAATTGATTATCTATGGGTAAATCTAAATTACACAATCCGTAGGTTAACAAATGTTGTTTTACAATACTATGCCCGAAATTCCAAACTAAATTGTTGTTAAACCCCTTTGGAATGTGATTTAATTCATAGAGTTTGTATTTAGATATTAGACCTAATTGATTGTTTCTTATAACAGTTAGTTGGGATAAGATTTCATTCATTTCCGTTTTTTTCTTAAAATCGGTTTGCTAAAAAATTAAAGATAGAATTACGATAACCAATAATGAGGGCAGGAGGTTCATCATTTTTATTTTCTTGATTTCTAATAGATTAATTCCTAAACCAATTAGTAAAATTCCTCCAACACTAGTTAAATTGTTTATGATGGGTTCGCTCAGGTAAACAGATAGACTTCCGGCAAAAATGGTTAGCAAACCTTGGTAAATAAGTAATGGGATTACACTAAATAAAACTCCAATTCCAAGTGAAGCAGAAAGCGCTATTGATGAAAAACCATCCAAAGTGCTTTTTGCGAGTAACAGGTTTGGTTCGTTACCTAAGCCTTCTTCAAATGCACCTAAAATGGTCATGCTACCCATACAAAAAAGCAAAAACGAGGTAATTAAGCCTTCAGAAAACTTTTGGTTTTTTGATTTTATGCGATGCTGTATGGTAAGGCTTAAATTTTCAACTCTTGTTTCTAGCTTTAAGGCTTCTCCAACAATACCGCCACTTATTAAACTGAAAACAATCAATAAAAATTCATTGCTTTTTAAACCCATATTTACCCCTATAAGAATGGTAAAAAGCGCAATGCCTTGAAATACTGTTTGGGTAAACCTTGTTGGAATTTTTGAATGGAAAATTAAACCAATAGTGCTACCAAGAATTACGGCAATTACATTAACTAATGTTCCGGTTAATACCATTAAAACAAGCTCAATTGGTCTTCCTCATCATCTGAAAGAGTCGGTTTTTTTGCCTTTGAGGATGTTTTCTTTTTTGTGGCTTTTTCTACCACTTTTTTAGTAGGTTTTTTTGGAGCAGATTTCTTTGGTTTTGGCGCGACTTTAGTTTGGGCTTTCTTATCCTCTATTATTGAGCTAACCCATTCTTCTACAGCCCTTAAGCTATCAGGCAACAAATAACAAAAGCGTTCTACACGTACTTGTTTAATTTCAACCACGCCACTTTTCTCAAGTATTTTTACGTGCTTAGAAACAGCCGGTCTAGAAATATCAAACTTTTCTGCCAAGGCGTTCATGGTTATTGGGCTTTCTGTTTTGAGCACCTCAATAATTCTTCTTCTATTTGGGTCTGCAATAGATTGAAATGGATCTCTTCTCATAATTGCTACAAAATTAGCATTGTAATTATCGCGCAAAGCAACTAAACTTTAAATTTATTCGTCTTAATTGTGATTAAGTTCACTTTTTTGGTAAAGTTTATTCTTCATATTTGCACTTAGTGAAAGTTATATCGGTACTACTTTCTTTTCAAATGTTATTCTCCTCCTTTTTTAATTTAGGAGTTTGGATAGACTATCAACTAAATCTTAAAGAGTACAAACCAAGTGCGAAAACCTTGATAAACCTGACTTGAAATGTGATGGTAAGTGTCATTTAAAAGCCATGTTTCAGGTGGAAGAAAAGCAAGAATCAAAGGAGTCGATTCCTGTTCCGATAATGGAAACCTATTCTGAAATTTTTGTGTATTTCGAAAGTTTAAAAGAAGTTGCAGTAGATAAGAGCGAAAAACTTACAAAACACTTAGCAGCGTATTTTTTCTCAAATATCGAAAACGATATATTTGATTTGTTTGTGCCTCCCAAAGTTAATGCTATTAATTAAAAATCAACTAATTAAATAGAGTAAAATAACTCTATTACTTAATCTCAAAACAAATCTTATTAATATGAAAAAAATATTTTTTATGGCTGTTGCTATCGCAGCCCTTAGTTTCACATCATGTGATAAGAATAGCAATACTGATTTTGATATTCCCTCTTACGAAGAAAAATTTGCCGAAGCCCATTTAAAAGTAAATGAGGTAACTGCAGATGGATACACTGTTCAACTTTTTGCTGATGAAGAATTGTTTGTTGGCTATAACAGACTTTACTTTTTAGTAAAAGAAAATGCAACAGGAGAGCTAATTAAGGACTTTAGCGTAAAGGTTACTCCAATGATGGATATGGGTATGATGATGCATACTTCGCCAAATGAAGTTCCTTCAAATCCTGATAATGATATGATGGTAATTCAACAAAATATGGTTTTTATAATGCCATCTACCGCAGGAACTTGGAATTTGGAAGGCGAGTTAACTTTAAATGAAGGTGATACACCAATTGCATTTGATATTCCTGTATCGGTAGTTGAAAAAACTGATTCAAGAATGTTAACTTTTATGAGTGATGCGGATTCAGTAACAAAATTATTCTTAATCTTAGATGAACCGTTAATACCTGTGGTAGGAGAAAACGAAATTGTATTTGGTATCTACAAAAGAGAATCAATGATGAGTTTTCCTGCTGTTGAGGATTATTCAATTGAATTTGAACCTGAAATGCCAACAATGGGGCATGGCTCTCCAAACAACGTAAATCCAACTTATATGGATAATGGCTTATACACGGGCGTGGTAAACTTTACTATGACAGGTTATTGGAGAATTAATGTGGTGCTTAAAGATGCATCAAGGAATGTTGTGAAAGAGGGTATCTCTTTCGACGTAAATTTCTAAAGCATGAAAAACATATTAAGCGGATTGGCGATTTTTATCGCCTTTCCGCTTTTAAGTCAAAATATTGGCAAGGTTGATACTTTGGCCACACTAGAAATTTTTGGCAATTCCAAACCAAAGTTTTTAAGCCATTCACTTTCAACTGACCTCACTGAAAATAAGCTTGAAAAGCTGCCATCAATCAATTTAGTGCAACGCAGCGGCTTTCCTCCCGAAATAACTTTTCGAGGTTTAAATGCTTTTAAAACCAAATAAAAGTAGATGGCATGCGAATTTTCGGAGCTTGTACCGATCGTATGGATCCTGTAACATCTTATGTTGAAGGCCCTAACTTGTTCGATGTTTTAAACGATAACTCAGGAATTGGAGGCAATGCTGTAAATAACCTAAACATTTCTTTATTAAATCCTTTGGTTGAAAATAACAATGTGGTTTCCGGAAAGATTTATGGCAGTTATCAAAACAATGGAAATCAAGTTTTTTCGGGTGCTTTAGTTTCAGCACAAAAAAACAAGCTTTCTCTTACGCTAAATGGAAATGTTAGAAAAGCCGATAACTATACATCAGGCGGTGGGGTAGAAGTTCCATTTACCCAATTTCAAAAGCAAAACTTTTTTGGAAGGCTTGCTTATAAAAATCAATTTTATGAGGTTGGAGGGTTAGCAATAATAGATAGAGCTCAAAATATTGGTTTTGCAGCTTTGCCGATGGATGTAAGCATTGCAAATGCTAATATTTTTAAGTTTTACCACTCCTATAAATCAACCAAGCTAATAGTAGAAAATAACCTTTACCTCAGCAATATTTACCATGAAATGGACGATACCAAACGACCGTTTGTTCCAATACATATGGATATGCCCGGTTGGAGCAACACGCTAGGTTTTAATGGAAAGGTAGAACATTTGAACGAGCAACTTAGAGTGGGTGTTGATTATGAAGTATTTAGAAATAGAAGAATTGCAGAAATGACAATGTATCCGCCTAACGAAATTGAAATGTTTATGTACACATGGGCGCCCATGAATCGAAAACAACTCAACATTACACCTTATGTAGCATATTATCACAAAAACTTAAACTTTAAATATCGAGTAAATACCTCTTTAAATCAAGATGAATTTATTGACTCTACCGCCATGGGGGTTGGACAATTAAATGTATTTGGCTACCAAGTAGATACCATAAATCAACATATTGCATTTAGCCACTTTTTTGAAGCTGAATACTCAGCAAATGAGGTATTTACCCTTTCTTACCAATTAAATGTAGGTTCAAGAATACCTTCAATTAGCGAGTTGTATGGGTTTTACCTTTTCAATAGCCAAGATGGGTTTGACTATGTTGGTAATCCTAATATGGAAAACTAACAATTTATCAATCAAGAATTAAATGTGAATTACAATCATAAGAAGGGTTTCATTAAATTTTCAGTATTTAATTACCACTTTGATAATTACATTTTTGGTGCGCATGACGCTACCTTATGGCAAATGACAATAGGAGCAAACGGGGTAAAAATTTATGATAATTACGGTAAGGCCAATATTACAGGAGCAGAATTATCTCTCAACCAAAATTGGAATGAGTTTTTAGGTTCGTTTACCACGGTTGCATACCAATATGGATAAGGTGAACAAATAGGGAACTTACCTTGGATATCGCCTTTAACCATTAGAAGCTCAAATTGGGTTTCGTATAAAGGAATTAAATTAAATACCCATCAAACTTATGGGGCAGATCAAAAGTATTTTAATGCCAATTTTGGAGAAGATGCAACCCCAAGTTATTATGTTTTTGATTTTGATTTTTCAAAAGCAATTGAGATTGGAAATTCGAGTTTAAATACCAAGTTGGGTGTTCAAAATTTGTTTGATGCCAGCTACTTTACACATTTAGATTGGAACAATATTCCGAGAAGGGGAAGGAGCTTATTTGTTGAGGTGATGTACAGCTTTTAGGCTGAGATTCTTTTGATTATCTCATTTGCAGTTTTTTGCGAATCTTCATTTTCAACCCAATAAGCATCGCTTTTTTTCTTAAACCAGGTGAGTTGCCGTTTGGCATAATTGCGGGTGTGTTGTTTTATTTTTTCGATGGCTTCAGCTTTTGTAAGGTTGCCCTCAAAGTAGTTAAAAAGCTCTTTGTACCCAACAGTATTTAAAGCTTGTAGGTATTTTTGAGGATAAACATTCTTGGCCTCTTCTTCGAGTCCAAGCGCTAGCATTTTATCCACACGTTTATTAATTCTATGGTAAAGCTTTTCTCGTTTCATGGTTAGGCAAAAGGTTATTACCTCAAAATGCCTTTTGGGCTTATTACCTTTCAAAAAACTAGAGTAGGGCTTACCCGATTCTAAAATTACCTCTGCAACCCTAGATATTCTCATAGGGTTTTGGGTATCCATATTTTTGAATTGTTCAGGGTCCTTTTCTTTAATAAATTGTTGAAGCTTAACAAAATCCTCTTTTAACCAATATCTAACCTTTTGCTTGGTGTTTTTTGAGATGGTTGGAAATTCATCAATTCCTGTGGTTACCGCATCAATATATAATCCGGAGCCTCCTGTAAGGATTACAACATCATTTTTTTTATGCAGTTGTTCAATTTTACGAAGTGCTATTTTTTCAAATTCACCTGCACTAATGGTGTCATTTATGGAAATAAAATCTACAAAATGATGAGGTACTTGCCTTAGTTCATCTATGGTTGGCTTTGCAGTACCAATTGAAATCTCTTTAAAAAACTGTCTTGAATCTGCAGATAGAATTTCGGTTTTAAAGTGTTGGGCAACCTTTATGGCCACCATGGTTTTTCCTACTGCGGTAGGTCCTGTAATTACAACTACTTTTTTATTGGAAGAGGTCATCTTAAATCGTCCTCATCAAAGCTATCTTCAAAATCACTGAAAATATCATCTTCTTCGTCGTCTTCATCATTATCATTATTTTTAGTGTTGCTATTTGAGGAAGACTCTGTTTCAAACATAAAGTCGGGTTCTTTACTATTTGGATCGGGGGCAGAGCCAAAAATTGTAGTTACCAAGGTCAAGTTTTCAGTAGTTTCTTCAAAACCTATAACTTCCACAAAAAAGCACCACATGAGCATAAAGTCGTACACAAAAACCATGCGCTGTCCTTTTTCTTCAATTTTTTGAGCTAGTAATACCTCTTTCATGGTAGCCAATGCCTCAGGTCCAAACTCCT
>JAAZVO010000334.1 GCA_018623405.1 Crocinitomicaceae bacterium | reverse complement strand
TATAATATTGTAATTCATTATTTCCCCATCCCCAATCTCCAATATCGTAAATCCATTTGGTAGTGTCTAAGGTTGTTCCATCAAACTCATCGCTCCAAACCAACTCCCATTCAGTACCTTCCATATTTTGGGTTAATACTACAGGTGTTTCTTGATGTTTTCTCATCAATGTAAATACCAATTTGTCTAAGTCCATTTCACCTTCAAAATGTAATTTCATTTGGTGGGTTACAGCATTAAATGGACTTCCTTCCACTTTGTAAGTTTTAGATTCGGTTGAATTAATCACCAAAGTTCCGGTTACATTGTAGGTTCTACCATCTTTATTATCAATGTAATCTTCTACCCAAACTTTACCTTTAGCTACGGAACTACCAATTACCTCAACCCTATACCTGCCTGCAGTTTCAAAAGTGGCATCAAAACTTACCCAACCTTTTTCATTTGCTTTAATACCTGTTTCAGTTTTGGTAACTGCAGAATCGCCACTTGAGGCTTTAAAGTTTTCTAATTCTATTATGATACCATTTGAGGTTTCCTTATAATCTGAGGCTTCCTCTGTATTACCTTGAGGTTCTCGTTGGGTATCATCATTGCCCGAACCATTTGAGCATGAAACAATAAATCCTAAAATAAAAAATCCTAAAACGGTCTTGTAGATATGGTGCATAATACTATAAGTTATTTCTTCAAAGAAAAACATTTCTGTAAAACTTTTCATCGTAATATTGCAATGTAATTATGGGAGTAACAAAAACAGACCTTTTCGATACCGCTCAAAACGAATTAGCAAACGTGGCAAAAGCATTAGCCCACCCTGCTAGAATCGCAATTATTCAGCATCTTCTTCATGCCAATGCCTGCATAAATAGCGATTTGGTAGAAGAGCTAGGCCTTGCTCAACCTACCATAAGTCAGCACCTTAGAGAATTAAAACAAATAGGAATTATTCAAGGAAACATTGAAGGAACAAGAGTAAATTACTGTATTAATGCTGATAAGTGGTATGAGGTAAAATCACTTTTTAATGATTTGTTCGATCAATTTCCAATATCCAATAATAATTGTTGCTAACAAAAACCCTAACCAAAATGAACAACGAAGCAGAATTAAAAGAAGTAGTAAAAGAGCGCTACGCCAATATCGCAAACCAAGAAAAAGCCGTTAACGCTTCTTCTTGTTGTGGAGCCACCAACACCTCTAACAAGATTTACAACATCATGATGGATGATTACACCGGAACCGAAGGCTATGTTCCTGATGCTGACCTTGGTTTGGGTTGTGGGTTGCCAACCGCTTTTGCGCAAATAAAAAAAGGAGATGTGGTAATTGACCTTGGCTCAGGAGCAGGAAATGATTGCTTTGTAGCTAGGCACGAAACAGGTGCAGAAGGCAAGGTAATAGGCATTGACTTTACCCCTGCTATGATTGAAAAAGCAAGAACCAATGCAGAAAAACTCAACTACCACAATGTAGAGTTTAGAGAAGGTGATATTGACAATATGCCTGTAAATAATGATGTTGCGGATGTTATTGTAAGCAATTGCGTGCTCAACTTGGTGCCCAACAAACAAAAAGTAATGGGCGAAATTTTCAGGGTTTTAAAACCGGGCGGACATTTTAGTATTTCTGATATTGTATTGAAAGGTGAATTACCTCAAGCCTTAAAAAACGATGCAGAAATGTACGCAGGTTGCGTGGCAGGTGCAATTGAAATGAAAAAATACATCGGTTTTATCGAGGAAGCAGGTTTTACAAACATTACCCTCCAAAAGCAAAAGCCAATTGAAATTCCTGATGATATTTTAGAAAAATACCTCTCTGCAGAAGAAATAAACAACTTCAACCAAAGTGGAATTGGCATTTTTTCTATTTCTGTTTATGCAGAAAAACCAGGAGCATCTCAGGAAACTCAGGAAAAGCAAAAAGTTAAGCTTGCAGACCTTCAACAAGAGGGTTGTGCCCCAAATTCAGGCTGTTGTTAACATGAAAAAACTAATTCTACTCAACTTATTTACACTATTTGTAATGACTACGAAAGCCCAAAAAAACGAGGTTTTACCAAGCCTTAATGAAACAATATCGAGCTTAATATCCGAGTTTGCTAAAATACCTGAAGAAAGAAAAAATGACCTCAAACTTTTGGCCGAGTATATCCAAGGCAAACACGCAAAAGGCGAGGTTGCCCAACTCACTTTTATTTGCACCCACAACAGCAGGCGCAGCCACATGAGCCAAATTTGGGCAGCTACTGCGGCTGCCTATTATGGTGTTGATAAGGTAGCAACTTTCTCCGGTGGAACTGAAGCTACAGCTTTTAACAAAAGAGCGATTAAAGCCATGCAACAAATAGGCTTTCAAATAGACAATGCTGAAGGTAACAATCCACATTACCAAGTAAAGTTTGCAACCAACCAACCAAAGCTAGAATGCTTTTCTAAAAAGTACGATGATGCTTTTAATCCGCAAAGTGATTTCTGCGCTGTGATGACCTGCGCTCATGCAGATGAAACCTGCCCAATTGTGCGTGGAGCTGATGATAGAGTTTCACTTCCCTACGACGATCCAAAAGCATTTGACGGAACTCCAATGGAAGCTGAAAAATACCATGAAAGAAGCCTTCAAATTGGTAGGGAGTTGTTTTACGCTTTTTCTTTATTGAAGTGAAAAATAAGCTTGGTTTTTTAGACCGCTACCTCACCTTGTGGATTTTTTTAGCCATGGCCATAGGAGTTGGCATTGGCTACTTTATACCCTCATCTTCAAATTTTATTGACTCATTTAGCATAGGCACAACCAATATTCCAATAGCTATTGGCTTAATTTTAATG
>JAAZVO010000333.1 GCA_018623405.1 Crocinitomicaceae bacterium | reverse complement strand
GGACACAAGCATTGGAAAGGTTGGCAAAATTTATATGAAGAAGTGTTAAATGCCTGTGCTAAGATTTAGTTACACCTTATTTTTGAACCGTAATTTAAAACCATGACTATAAACCTCGGCGAGAAGAACTCCATTTTAAATCAGTTTGTAAGTGAAATTAGAGACGTAAATATCCAAAAGGATAGAATGCGTTTTAGAAGAAATATTGAACGTATAGGAGAAATAATGGCCTATGAAATAAGTAAAACCTTAAACTTTTCTGAAAAGGAAATTACAACTCCTTTAGGTGAAGCTAACATGCATTTACCTACAGATGATTTGGTAATTGGCTGTATTTTAAGAGCAAGCCTGCCATTGCATCAAGGCTTTTTAAATTATTTCGATAAAGCTGATAATACCTTTATTTCTGCCTACCGTAAACATCATAAAGATGGTAGCTTTGAGGTAGAGGTGGAATACCTTTCATCTCCCAATTTAGATGGAAAGACCCTGATTTTAGTAGATCCTATGTTGGCAACTGGGCAATCTATGGCTTTAAGCTATGAGGCTATGCTGCAAAAAGGAACTCCAAAAATCACCCATTTTGTTTCTGTTATTGCATCTCAAGAAGGGGTTGATAAAATTCAAAATATGATGCCTAATAATTCGAGGTTATGGGTAGCAGCTATAGATGATGAGTTAACCGCACAAGCTTATATAGTTCCGGGTTTAGGAGATGCCGGAGATTTGGCATTTGGCGAAAAAGTTGACAATTAATGAATGCAGAAATTGTTTGAAATAGCAGGATTATTTCTTTTGAGTTCAGTTAAGTTTTTGTTTGCACCTAGTACCACGGTTGCAGCGGGTTACAACTTTGTTGAAACTTTAATAATTACTATTTCAGGCGGGCTTTTTGGCGTTTTTTTGTTTTTCTATTCAGGAAAGTGGATTATTGAAAAATGGGCCTCATTTTTTCCTAAAAAGAAAACTGAAAGGATATTTAGTAGAAAAAATAAATTTATTATTTCAACTAAAAATAAATTTGGAATAGCAGGTTTAGCGGCATTAATGGGCGTTATTTCAATTCCTTTAGCTGCATTTTTAGCTGCGAGATATTTTAGGTATAATCCACGTACAATACCCTATTTAGTAGCTTCAATTTGTATTTGGAGTTTGGGGCTTACCTTCTTTTCAATTGTGGTAAAACAAAGTGTTTTTTGAAAAAGTACAAACACCTTTTTTTTGATTTAGACCATACCCTTTGGGATTTTGCAAGAAACTCTAAAGAAACATTGTACGATGCCTACCTATCCTTCGAGCTTGAAAAACTTGGAATTATTTGGGAGCAGTTTATTCATGAATATTGGGTGATAAACGATGCATTATGGGATGATTACCGCAAGGGACGTGTAACAAAATTAGAGTTGAGATACAACCGTTTTACTTTTACCTTGAAGCATTTTGGCATTGATAATAAAGCCTTGGCTCATCAAATTGCAGATTTTTATGTAGAGCATAGTCCGCAGAAGCCAAATGTTTTTCCAAACACACACGAAACGCTTAATTACTTGAAAAACAAGTATAAAATGCATATTATCACCAATGGTTTCGAGGAGGTTCAGTTTATCAAATTAGAGAAGAGTAACCTTGCCCAATATTTTGAAGAGGTGATAACCTCAGAGAATGCCGGACAGAAAAAACCTCACCCAACCATATTCGATTTTGCATTAAACCTTACAGGAGCAAAAAAGGAAGAAAGTTTAATGATAGGTGATAATTTGGAAGCAGATATTTTAGGTGCACAGCAATTTGGGATAGATCAAGTTTATTTTAATCCTGAAAAAGCTTCACATCAAGTTTCTGTTACTCATGAAATAAGCGATTTAAAGCAGCTTATTCCAATTCTTGAGGATCGATATTGAAGTTTTTGAAAACATTCAAAAAACCATCTTGAACTCCTCTAAATAACATTCCTCCGTGCGAACCGTCCACAATCCTATGGTCTAACACACAAGAAAGTGGTAGCATATTTCTAATTTCAATTTTATCGTTTACCACAACGGGTTTTTTCTTTGCTTTTCCCAAAAACAAAACAAAGGCAAGGTTAGAGGGAGGCATTAAAGCTCCGTAACCAATGTCTAGGCCAAGTGTTCCGATATTGGAAATAATAAAAGAGCCAAAAGCATCGGGCTTTATGCCAATGCCTGGTAAAACAATTCCTAAATCATGGGAGGTCCATCGTACAAAATTGAAAAACCATTTTCTAAAAGGCCAAGGAATTTTAGATAAGAGGTTTTTGTTTTTAGCCTGAGTATCATTCATCCTAGCCTTTGCCCGCTCAATTTTTTTTCCAATTTCTGTTGCAAATTCATCAATAGAAAGTTTGTCGGCATCTTTAACTATTACCGTACCCATTTGCTCTCCCATTAAAACTGAAACATTCGCATCAACCCTTTCTCTTTGATATACTTTTCCTCTATTAATGTAGCAGTTTAGCTGAGGTACTTTTGCCACAGTTTGCGATACTACATAGGCTAAATAATGTGTAATGGTAATTCTAACTCCTTGCTTTCTTTTGTAAGCAATAAATTTTTCTACATCGGTAATATCTACTTCTACTTGGCCAAGCATTTTAGAGTCGCGAGGTTTCTCATAAATGGTGGCAGCGGTTTTTCTCCAAGTATTGTTTAATTCCATCTCCTCAAGCTTGATTTAGGGGTGTAAAAGTTGCGAAAATGCATCAAATATGCTGACTCATATCATATTTTATGGCATTTTCTCCATCTACATTTGGCTCAAATTTAATTTTATGAAACGAATTTTTCTTTTTGCTATTGTTGTTTTTGTGATGCAAATAGCAGTG
>JAAZVO010000332.1 GCA_018623405.1 Crocinitomicaceae bacterium | reverse complement strand
TGATTAAACGGTCGGTCAAAATTAATACTAATTTTTAATTGACCAATGATTTAATTAAAAATAATAGATGATTTATATCACTTTATTGAAGAAGCTTTAGAAAGGTCTTCTTCGGTGATGCTGAACCAAGGAAAACAACTATCTAAATCATGAAAGACCTTAATAGTTTGGGGGCTTAAACTATTGTAAATCATCACAAAGGCGGTAGAGCGTTTATCTGCTGTAATTACAGCGTTTTTACCCATGGTAAGCATTTTTTGCTTTTGCCAAAATTCAAACATTTTTGTAACATCTGCTAATCGAGTAATTACCTCTGCATTTCTAATATCGTAAATAGCATTAAACTTTGTGTCATAATCAGGATCTTGGCTTACTTTTTCAGTGCATTCCAAAAAATAGGGGATTTCAATGGTTCCTGTATAACATTGATAGACCAACCTTTTTGATTTTATGATGTTGTAGTAAAATCCCATATAGATTATTAGGAAAGCGAAAATTTAAATGATATAAGCAATACCTGACCTAATTTTAAAATAAACTTTACAAACGGTAAATGGTAAAACTGTTTAAAATCTACTTATAATTATAATTCTAATCATGAGTAACATCCTTACTAACTTAAGTATAAAAAGCTAATCAAAAATCTATTGGAAACAAGTATTAGCCTTGCTTTTTTTAGATATTACCGTAATTATTTCATGGATAGCCTATCATGAATACCAACCTCAAATTTTAGAGAATTTTGGTTTTGGTAACCTTGCTTTTCCTTTTTTGATTTGGCAAGGTTTACTTGTGGTTAGCACTCCGGCAATTGCAGGTTTAATTGCCGATAAGCAAAAATTAAAGTCAGGAAAGCGATTACCCATCATAAATTTTGGTATTAATGTGGTAGCCATGATTTTTATGGCTGTAGCAATTACGTTATATGTTGAACCTACCGGATGGATTGTTTGGATTATCCCAATTGCAGTAACAGTTTGGTTGATTAGCATGAACATTTTTAGAAGTCCTGCTATATCTTTAATTGAAAGATTTGTACCACAAAGGCAATTACCTGCTGTATTAGCAATTTTTGTGTTTTGCCTAGAAATTGCCTATTCATTAGAACCAGTAATAGTAGATTTATTAACCTTTTTAGGAGCTCCAATTACCTTTTTTGTGGGGGGTACACTAATATTTGCTTCGGGGTTATACCTTAAAAATTCATTTAAACAAGTTGCAGATGTTTCACTTGATAATAATGCCTATGGTACGGACACAAAATCAGGGAAGTCTAAATTTTGGGTTGTAATTACCCTGAGTATTGTGTTGGGTATTTACACCACTTTAATTTTAAAGTTTACCTAACCTTTTAAACGATAGGTATGGAGCCTTAGATTATAACTTTTCAGGTAATGCCTTAGCAACAGGATTGCTAATTGTTGCTGCCTTTTTCTCGCTTGTTTTTGGTAGGTACGTAAATAAAGATAATATTGATGTTTTTGCTGTGTGGGGAATATTAGGTTATGCAGTTACTTTCGGCACTTTGGTAGTATTTGTAAGCCCATTTGCAACTTTTCTCTCCTGCCTTTTGCTAACCATATTTTTTAGCTTTCTATCTGTTAGTGCTTTGCCTTTGGCACTGTATGAGCTTAGCACAAGGCAAACCATTTTTGGAGTGGGATTATTTTACGGTTTTTTGGAGTTGGGAGAATACCTTTGGAATATAATCTTCTTTTAAATAAAAAGCCCTCCATACTTAAACATGGCGGGCTTTTAGAATAACTTAAGCAGTTATTATTTCTTTTTCCACTTAGCTATGTTTTCTTCATTCATTTTAACATAACCTTGTTTATAAGCCTCAGCAGCTAAAGTTTTTGATTTTTCAGCAGTTGCAATAGCCTCTTTGGTAAGACCGTTTGCAGCTTGAATTTCAGCTTTCCACTTTAACATCCAATATTTATCAGGCATTGCATCGCAAGCCTCGGTAACCCAAGTAAGTGCCTTTTTTAGATCCTTATCGTTTTCGTAGTAATACCTTGCAGCTAAATACTTATCGTAAGCCTCAGGACCTGCCATAGTTTTTTCTATGGTAGCCATTACTGCTTCATCAGTATTCACTTCAATGTTAAAAGAAACTTTTGTGGTCTCCCAAGCCATATACATTGTGCATGAGGCATCTCTTAAGTTATCAAAACCAATTGTAAATGATTCTACAGGTTGAGCTAGTTTAGAAGGAGTAACATCAAACCTAGCAGCTTCAGTACTTTCATCATATTCCCAAGCATTTTTCTTGGTGTTTGAGTTAAAAATCACAGTCCATTTTTCTTTACCCGGTATGGTAAACATGGCATATTTTCCTTTTTCAATTTTGTTTCCTTCTACAGTAACATCATCATCAAAGTCAACAACAGTAGGTGAGTTTGCACCTGTTCTCCAGATTTTGTCGTATGGCACTAAATCTCCAAAAATGGTTCTACCTTTCATACTCGGTCTAGAGTATTCAAATTCTATTTCTGTTAAACCTAATTCTTGCTCAATTTCTGCATTAGGACTAGGTCTTGGTGTTTTTACTTGAGCATTTGCAACAAATAATCCTGCTGCAAAAACAACGGCTAGCATACTAATCTTCTTCATAATAGTTAATTTGATTTTTCTGAGGCGAATTTAGCATTTCAATTGGTTATTTTAGCGGCAAATCGTAAAGGAAATGTTGAGATTTGTTGCACTTTGCATTGCTATGCTAATTATAAGTATTGGGTTTTCGCAGAAAAACAATACCTATGTGTTTGATGAAAATGCTGCACCAAGAGAGCAGTTTGTCAATTTTATTCATATTGATGGGAGGTTTGAATTTAAGCCTGATAGCGGAATTATTTTAGGCGAG
>JAAZVO010000331.1 GCA_018623405.1 Crocinitomicaceae bacterium | reverse complement strand
ATAGAGCCCGCTGTTCCGGTAGTAACGCCTGTTGGGGCGGTGGCACCTCCATCATGAGTAATTATGATGTTATCTAGGTAAATACCTTCATCGGTTGCAGTTAAACCATTAAATTGAAGTCGTATATCTAATGTTGAGTTTGAAGAAACAGAAATATTGTTGTTACTGAATGTTGCAAAAATAGTTGAGGAGGTTGAGCAACCTGATGTTCCTGTAGTTAAGGCAGGTAATGTACCGCTTCCACAGTCTCCTATTCCATCAAAATCTGTATCTAAAGAAGGTAGCTCATTATAAGTTCCTCCATTATTTTTTACCCATATTAAGGGTTGGTAAGCTCCGCCATCAATACTGTAATTTATTTCCAGCCAATCGGTGTTATCCCAATCATTGTAATGATGCGCTATCATGTCAATAGAAAAAGAAAAATACGTTGCCCCGGTTATATCGATTTGGTCGAGGTCAATAAAAGGGTTTGTTAAGGAGATGTCCTCTACCGACCAAATGAAAGATGAATTTCCTCCAATATTAGGATTGGATCGATTAAAAACATCTGTATAACCTGAACCTTCTGTTGCAGAAGGTGTATATCCATCACCTGCTGATTCAAAATCTACTGTTACTGTCGTCTGCCCCAAGACATTTAAAGCAGAAAATGATAAAAACGTTAAAAATAAAATTGGTAAATACTTAAAAAACAGTCGGTTCATATTTTTGGAAGCTTTTAAAACATTTCAAAATTAATTATTTAAAAAGGGCTAAATGTTAATTAGAAATTAACTCTCTTTGTTAAATCATTTGTTGAAAAACCTACCCTTTTCTACTAATCAACTCAGCATAAAAAAATATTTTTGTGCATGCACGAAAAGCTTATCATTCTTGATTTTGGCTCGCAATACACTCAATTGATTGCGCGCCGTGTAAGAGAGCAAAATGTTTTTTGCGAAATCTACCCCTTTAACCAACTTCCTAAACTTGATGAAACTGTAAAAGGAGTCATTTTTAGTGGGAGTCCATTTTCGGTAAATGACCCCAAAGCGCCAGATGCTCCTGTTAATTTATATAAAGGAAAAGTTCCATTATTAGGTGTTTGTTATGGCGCACAGTTTATGGCAAAACATTTAGGCGGTAGGGTAGAGCGTTCGTTGACCCGAGAATATGGAAGAGCCAACCTTTCAATGATAGGCAATGATGTTTTGTTGAATGATGTAGGGCGCCATTCTCAAGTTTGGATGTCTCATGGTGATACTATTCTAGAATTACCTGAAAACACAGATATTATTTGTTCAACAGAAGATGTTAAAGTAGCAGGATATAAATTTCAAAATGAAGCTACCTACGGGTTGCAATTTCATCCTGAAGTTTTCCATTCTACCGATGGTTCAACCATAATTAAAAACTTTTTGGTAGATGTTTGTGGATTTGCCCAAGATTGGACTCCTGAATCATTTGTTGAAGAAACAGTAAGTCAGCTTAAAAAGCAAATAGGAAGTGATAAAGTAGTTTTAGGATTAAGTGGTGGTGTTGACTCAACAGTTGCTGCAGTATTACTTAATGAGGCTATTGGAGAGCAGTTGCATTGCATTTTTGTAGATAATGGTCTTCTTAGAAAAAATGAATTTGAAGAAGTTTTAAAACGCTACGAGGGGCTTGGCCTAAATGTTAAAGGTGTTGATGCCAAAGAACGTTTTTACCATGCTTTGGCAGGTGTTTCTGATCCGGAAACCAAACGCAAAAGGAGCGGGAAAGAATTTATAGAAGTTTTTGATGACGAAGCACATAAAATTGAAGATGTGGTTTGGTTGGGACAGGGTACTATTTACCCTGATGTAATTGAATCAGTTTCTGTAAAAGGGCCATCAGCCACTATAAAATCTCATCATAACGTTGGTGGTTTACCTGATTTTATGAAACTAAAATTGGTTGAGCCACTCAAAAGTTTGTTTAAAGATGAAGTAAGAAGAGTTGGCAAAACCCTTGGCTTAGGGCAAGAGCTTTTAGGTAGGCACCCTTTTCCCGGACCCGGCTTAGCCATTAGAATTTTGGGTGATATTACTCCTGAAAAAGTAGCTATGCTGCAAGAAGTAGATCATATTTTTATTTCAGGACTTAAAGAAAGTGGCTTGTATGATGAGGTTTGGCAAGCAGGTGCAATTTTATTGCCGGTGCAATCTGTTGGCGTGATGGGAGATGAACGTACCTACGAAAAAGCGGTTGCTTTAAGGGCTGTAACCTCAACCGATGGTATGACAGCAGATTGGGTACATTTACCGTATGAATTTTTGGCACGAATTTCTAATAAGATCATCAACAAAGTTTCAGGCGTTAATAGAGTGGTTTACGATATAAGCTCAAAACCACCCGCTACAATTGAATGGGAATAAAAAAAATACACGTACTTCTTTTCTACTTATTGATTGCTTTAGGTGTAAATGCCCAAGTTGATCCTGAAAATGCTATTATTCATAAAATAGATGGCAAAAAGTATTATCTACATACCGTAGAGCAAGGTAATACCCTCTATTCAATTTCAAAATTGTATGCTATTGAAATTGAAGAAATAAAAGAGGCTAATCCAGGTGTAGAAAATGGAATTACCATCAATCAAATAATTAGAATTCCAGCCAAAAAAGTAGATAAAAAAGAATTTGAAGAAAATAATGTTTCTATAGATGGTGAATTTTTAGTTCATGAGGTGCAGCCTAAAGAAACCTTGTTTTCGTTGGGGCAACAGTATAAAGTTAAGGTGCAAGAAATTGTTGCCGAAAACCCTGATATTGAAAAAGAAGGGCTAAAAATTGGAATGCGATTAAAAATTCCGGTGGTTGAAGAAGCGGAGGCAGCCCCAATAGAAAGAAAACCTGCTTCT
>JAAZVO010000077.1 GCA_018623405.1 Crocinitomicaceae bacterium | reverse complement strand
TGGTTATCTACCCAAATATCATTTGCTTTTTTAGAAAATAAATTGTTAGCCGGAAATCTTGGGGCTGTTTCGCTGTGAATAATATTCCAATTATATCCCGAAAATGAAATTGTATCTTCAATTCTGCCCATTTCAGGTGGTTCAGACTGTTCACATCCAGAGAATAAAGTTATTGTGGAAATAAAAAGTGCTGAAATAAAAATCCAATTAGATAAAATCTTCATAATAAATATGTTTTATGGTTTTACCATTTGCGCTTTCTTTAAAGAAGGCTCAACGAAAACTAATTGACCCCAAATTTTAGGGATTTGATAGAAGTTAGGATTGTTTTGTGAATTCCACCTAAGCTGCTGTGTTCTATTGGTATTATCACCAAGGTCTAGCGCAAAATCAAATGGATATACTAAATCCAATTCAATATCAGTAAGCCCTATCTCAGCAAATGATATGAATAACTCAAAACTGTACTTATCTCCAAGGTTTTTTGTAGCTAAATCAAAATCTTTGAGGGGTTTGGACTGCGTAACCATCCAACCGCTTTTGTTTTCTGAAAGACCAACAATTACCTGCCTATCGTGGGTAGAAATTCTAGAAAGCCCCACATTTGCCTTTGGATGAACTCTCATGCAAAACTCAAGAGCATCACCATTCCATAGTTCGGTAGGCTTATTGTTGTTTAAAAAAGGCGTTTTATCATTTATGGTTCCTCCAAATAAAAATCCATCAGCAGTAGCTACCACCTTAACTTCTTGTCCTTTTACTTGAATTAATCCTGCATCGGTCCAAAAAGCTTCATTGGGGTTTCCATCCATTTGATAATTAAGATTATCATACTTTGGAACATTAACTCTATAATCGAACCCTCCTACTCTTGGAGCAATTCTAATGTCATCAAAATAAAAATCACCGGTAGCCTCAAGCTGAAATATTACCTGCTTTATATTTGAGGTGTTAGTGGACATTTCAGCCCAATTAAATTCAGATAAGGGCATTTCTACTTGCGTCCACCCATCTACACTTTTTTCTTTGTTTACTGCATTTGGTGAAAACCCTAGCCATGCTCCTGCTCCACTGTAATCCTCAATGCCTACAGCAATTGGTAAATTGCCAAATTCTCCTTTTACCGGCTTTACCCTAAAACTCAATGCTGCAGAATCAATAATGGTTCGCATGTCTTTGGCCATCCAACCATTCCAACCCCAGCCCATACCAATCCAATCGCATATGCCTTTGTCCTTGTCCCAAGTAACTCTTATTGCATAATCTCCAACCTGGTTTTCAACTTTAACCCTTTCAGTCTTAAAACACTCAAGATTTTGTTCTCCCCAAAATTCAGAATTGAGTTCATCTTGCATTATGGTAAGTCCATAAAAATTTCCGATACTTTCTGGAACAGGTGTAACAGGCGGTGCATCAAAAAGGGCTTGATCCTTTATTTGAACGCAGCCACCCAAAAATAGCGCTGTACCAATTAAATATAAAATTGACTTTCTCATGGTTCTAAAGGTCCTCCTTCCGTGAAAATTATATAATCAATAAATCCTTGAGAGTATCCTGAAGCCGGATCGGCAAGAAATAAAATGGTGAAAAAGTTTATTTTGTTGGGTTCTACCTTGGCATTTCCAAATGTTTCTCCCATAACAATATCACTCATTCTTATAGAGATTAATTGCCAACCTGAGGTTAAATCTGTCTCATCAATTTCGTATTGGTATCCATCTTCAGCAAACTTGTCAAAGGCTGTTTTTCCATCTTCATTTTCTTGAAATTGAATAACATAAAATCCGTTTATAACACCAGGAGGGTTGTAAACCATCATATTTAGGTAAACTTCTTCTGCATTTTCACTTAATCCAAAAGTTGGAGTTCCTAATACACTTGAAGGAAAATTGATTTGACCAATTAAAAAGTCAAAATCAACTGCCCCTCCCATGTCATAATAATATTCTCCTTGTGCTGCTGTTTGAGCGTTGGACCTAACAAAGGTCATATCAGCTCCACTTTGAACAAACCCAGGCCATTTGGCAACTTTTATTTCATCCTCAAAGTCTTCAATTAATACGCCTTCATTAGTTTTTGTTCCTGTAGCTTCAACTGTATCTACCAAGAAAGTATCGGTTTGTAAGATCTCATCTACAATATCTAATCGGTAAATACATTTTTCTGCCCTAAAAATTGGGAACTTAGTGGTACTTCCATTCCAAGTAGTATTCTCTGCATTTAATTCATTAGAGAAACCTGTTATTTCCTTTTGAGCGCCCGACTCAACGCCTTGAATCGTAATTTTCCAATCAACAGGCTTTGAGAACTTGGCAGAAACAGAAATTGTTTCTTCTAAACTGAAATCTGCAGATTTTGAAGAAAAAGCTAAATTTTCTGTAAAGGAAAAATCTTCATATAAATCTGACATACTCACTCCTTCACCATTCGCCGGTTCATCTCTTTCACAAGAAACCAAGGAGAATACAACAGCAAAAATTATTGGGTATTTAAATATTCTTTTCATCTTTTAAAATTTCATGTTAAATAATAAAGCCAATGAGCTTATGTTATAATTCTCAATTAATGGATCTGCAAACTTTGAGTCATAGCTTGACCATAATATGCTTAAAGTTGATTTCTCGGAGAACTCATACCTTGCACCGGTCATAAACAAAGTTTCTTCTACATCTGCAACCATTGGCGCATAAAATATTATCTCGTTGAAACGGTTTCTTTCAGCTAAGAATTCGTTTCCAACTGAAGTTAAAGTTCTTAAACCAGCTAGCAGATAACCTTTTTTGATTACTTCCACATCTAAATTTAAATCAAATGCTTGGTTATCTAGGTTTATTTCCTCATAAGCTAAAGCACTTGTTCTTTCTGTAGATTCATTCCAAAAAGAGCCTGATAATTTGATTCCTTTATCATAACCTTCAAAAAATTCATCAATATTTATGGTAGCTACAGCATTTAAATAGTTAAATGATTTTAACTCCGCTGTTCCTGAACCAACAATCTCGCTAAGCATACCATTGGTTAAAGCAACCTCCCACCTGTTTTCTTCATCTTTTTGAGAAAGGTTAATAATTACCCCTTTTCTGTTTGGTGTAGCATCTCCATAGGGTTGAGCGTTTCCATAAGAAGGGTTGAATGCCCCTAAACCTGTAGTAAGTGTTGTATTATATAAAGAGGCATCTCTTAACATATCGAAAATACCAATAGGCCTTAAACTTTGATTATTACCATATCTTCCGTAAGCAAGAGGATTTCTTGAATAATCTAGTCTTCTTGTTTGTGCACCTGGACTAAAAAATTGAGGTCCAACATTTTTTAGTGTTGCGGATAACTCTATGTTGTAAGGTTTGTAGATTCCTCCAATTCCTGCATCAAAGAAATAGTCAGAAATTGCAGGTGCTAATGGATCGTTATTTACTATGGTTTGTGAGTTACCGAATTCTCCCATTAATCCTACTTTGTAATCATCTTTATCATACATCAAATCATAGCTTAAGGTAAGTACAGGGTTCTGCAATTGAGTACTATCATCAGAAGTACCAACTAAATCAAACATGTTTACATAATTTAATCCTAGTTGACCAAATTCTCCCTGAATCAAAGTAGCATTACCCCCTGCCATTAATCTATCGTTTATATTGGTGAAGTTGGTTGGGTTTTGCCTTGATACAAAACCGGAGAAATTTAATTCTTTAACATACTTGTTAAATTGTAGTCCAAAATCTACAGCCGCTCCTTGCTGCCTCCAAGAGTTATTGAAATTATAGAAAATATCATAATCAATAATGTCTGTAAAAACATCAGAGTAATCTAAGAATACATGGTCTAAATCATGATTGGGATTAATTAGCGTGTAAGGAGATAATTTATAGTTGATGTCTCCTATTTGATACCTAACTGTATTAGCAATTATTCCCTTAAGATACAATTGTCGCATATCGAAGGTAACCCCTCCTCCCCAAAAGCCACCATAATCATTTCTGATTCTTACCATACCATTAATAAAGGTATTACTGTTGGGTTGAATGTTTGCAGCTAAATCTACCATGGTATGACCTGAGTTTAGCTTGGGTGCTGTTAAAGTATCTGCGGTTCCCGCATTTTTAGTGTAATCATCAAAGAACAACACATTTCGTGCAGCTCCGGATAGCCAAATTCTTTTTCCTGTGGTTTGGGCTATAGTTATTGTGGCTGAAGCCACCCAAAGTGTAATGAGTAATAACTTTTTCATTAGAATGCAACTTTAATTTCAACAACGGTTTCTTGACCACTAAACTTATCGGCTGTAAAGCTGCGGTCTTCAAATTCAAAAAATCTATGACGCAGGAATAGACCTGCATTTTTACCTAATTCAATATCACAACCAAAACCAAATCCTCTTCCTTCTTGGTTGCGAGGTTTTCCGGTTTCGAGAGCTAACTCTGTATCATAATTTCCAAGTACTCTTTCATACCCCAAATAGGTAGTAAGCATAAGTCTTTGGAAAATTTGATAATAAATTTCTAATTCATTTGAATAATGTCTTAAGTAGGCAGTTTCATCAAAAACAGTTATTGCTGAGATATCTTTTTGAACTGATGAATACCTGTTTAGTAAATTGGCATATAGGTTTCGGTGAAATAATTTGGTTTTATACCTACCCTGAACTTCTAAAACATTAAATCTTTTGATTGGCAGTGTAGTTACTATTTCTCCGTCAATCACTTCTCTTTCAACATCTCTTACTTCCATGGTTTCGTAAGTATCCCTAAATAAAACTGATTGTCTTCCATAAGGACCTACACCTGCAGGGAAGTTCCACCTCCAAAAACGTGAACGTGTTAATTGATTAACAGGGTGACCGAAAGTAATTAGGTTAGATACTGCTTGCATCTCTTCTGCAATACCATTAGCTAAAGACAACTTTAAGTCTCCTATTTTATATTCCATGTTTAAATTTATTCCTCTTCTGTTATTTGTCATTAATCCGATAGGAAGGATGGGACTTGAAAATGGTTGTAAAACTGCAGAACTACCAATGCTTCCCGCCGGTATATCATTAGCGGTAGCTTCTGTAATGGCAGTATTCCAATAAATAGCATTATTGTTTACCACATTTGGTGAAATTTGATAAACCTGAAGTTCGGAAGGAATTCTATCTGTAATTAAAGGAAATCTAAATTTTAAGTTGATTGCTTCTCCCCAATCTAAATCATGAAATGGACTAAAGTATTTACCTGCACCAACCTCAAAATCAAATCCAAAAGATTTGTAATCATATCCAATTTGACCGGTAACCACATGAAAGCCTACCTCTTGCTGAGCCATACTGTCTAAATACAGTCTATTGTTAAGTGTGTTGATATAAGTTCTTAGGTTGCCATTCCAAACTTTTCCAATTTTACCACCATAGGAGGTATTAGGTATTTGAACAAACCCACCACTAAGTTCAGTTTTCCCGACCATTGCAAGAACCTCAACATCTCCAGGAAGGTTATTAGCTCTTAAAGTAAAACCGTTAAAAGCCCTTTCTCCCCAACGTGTATCTTGGTTAATATTTCCTTGGCTGTAGAAGGTCTCATATCTATCATCTACATTATTTGCAACAGGATCCCACGGGTTTCTTTCAAATAACATAAACCTATTGTATCCTCTAAAACCTGCAAGCGTAAGGTCACTAATACTTAACCATTGCGTACCTCCTAAGGTGACACCAAAATTTCCATAGTCAGTAGAGATACCTGCATTTGTGCTAATTCCTAATAGCAAGCCCATGGTTTGACCAGGCTTAATTGTAGAAATTACGGGATTATATATTGTAGGTCTATCATTAAAAGTAACTTGAACCCCGTATGAAGAATTAACGGTACCTTCTAAAAATTGAAATGCATACAAATCAAAATTCCAAAAAGCATTTGGAGCAGGTCTACCTGAAAAGTTAACCGTCATGTTTGGTAATTGGCTATCATCACCAATAAACAATGACCTAGGTTTAGTTACGCTATTCCCTCCTGCATCTAAACTATAAGCAGAATCCATTTGGGTGTAGGTACCAAAAAATCTATACTCACCTGTTACTGCAAAGTTGTAAAGACCATCGGGTGCATTTTTTGGAAATACACCAACTTTAGAGACTGATTTTAACTCTTCATTGTAATCTTGAATAGATTTTTGTGCAATACCTTTATCAGGTATGCATAGTAAAGATGCCAAAGCAAATGACATCCATACTATTCGTTTGGGTTTTAAAAAACAATCCATAGCGATATTATGGTTAAAATTAAAAGGCCACTTAGTATGAGGTTTTGCTTTTGCCCCTCCAACTGGAGTACACCTTTTGAATAAATCAAATGTTCGATATTTTTTGGATTTGCAATTGGTTTGGAAAAGAACCAAAGCACTGCGGCGCATATTCCAAATAATAGTATTGCAAAATGTAAAAAGTTAATGTCGGCAAAATAAAATAGCCCACCTGAAAGGGAGCTTTTATTCAATTCTAAAATCAATCTGAATACCCCAATAAATAGACCTGTTAAAAGTGCTGCTTTAGCACCTCTTTCATTTACTTTCTTAGAAAAAACGCCTATTAAAAATAAAGCTGCAATGGGAGGAGAAATATATGCTTGAATACTTTGAAGCTTTTGAAACAATCCACCTTCGATTAATTTTAATAGAGGAATCCAGGCAAGACCAAGCACTACAAGAACAATTGTTGATAGTTGACCAACCGTAACCAACTTCTTTTCAGAAGCTTGTGGGTCATACTTTTTATAAATATCAATAGTAATTAATGTGGAACATGAATTAAAAACAGATGAAAGCGAACTCATTAAAGCGGCAATTAAACCGGCAACCACCAATCCTTTTAATCCGGCAGGGAGTAAACTCATGGTAATCATGGGTAAAGCAGCATCGAAATTTTGCGCCCCATCAATAATTGGAAAAGCAAACTTATCTGGGTTTTGGCTCGCCAAAGCAAATGCTATTACACCAGGTAAAACGAAAATAAAAAGAGGTAGTGTTTTTAGAAAACCTGCAAAAATGGTTCCTTGACGTGCGTTATTCATGTTTTTTGCGGCCAACACTCTTTGCACAATAAATTGATCGGTACACCAATACCAAACACCTAAAATTGGCGCCCCAAATAGTATTCCTGTCCATGGAAAATCAGGATCAGACATTGGCCTCCACAAACTAAAATGTTCAGGTGTTGTTGCTGCAACTAATGCTTGTGTACCACCTAATTCTGAAATACCGAAAAAGGTTAATATAATACTACCTAAAAGCAGCACAATTAATTGCATAAAATCGGTGTAGATTACTGCTTTTAAACCTCCAAATACCGTATATAAACCTGTAATTACAACAATAATTATTGAGCCTGTCCAAAAATCGACTCCTAAAAGAGTGGTAAATATGATACCACCTGCTGCTATGGTTACCGAAATTTTGGTGAGAATATAACCGGCAATTGAAATGTAAGACAAGTAACCTCTTGACCAGCTACTATATCTTTTTTCCAAAAATTCAGGCATGGTATAAACGCCACTTTTTAAATAAAAAGGAACAAATAACCAACCTAAAAGCAATAAAGCAAATGCGGCAATTATTTCAAATTGCCCTGCGGCAAAATCTCCTGCAGCTCCTGCACCTGCTAAACCAACCAAATGCTCTGTACCAATATTTGAGGCAAAAAGTGAAGCACCAATTACAATCCAACCTAAATTTTTACCTCCTAGAAAATAATCCGCAACAGCTCCTTCTTTTTTAGCCTTTCTTCTATCAACAATAGTAATGTACAATACAAGTACAACTAACACCAAGAAGTAACCCGCAATAACCGAAAAGTCAATGCCGTTTAAGCTGTTTTCAAGACTTATTTGCACTGTTTAGTAATAGGTAGGATTTAGAGTTTGAGATTTGAATTTTACAGGAGCATTTTCAGCCTCAGGGTTAGGCTTTACGTAAAATGGCACATTAGCATAAGCTACTTTTTTGGCGCTATTTTTTGCATAAAAGAATAACCTGTATGCTCCTTCTTTTTTTGGAGCTGTTAGTTCTGCTGTATTTCCTCTTACCTTTTTTACTAATGCAAACAGAGGTTCAGGAGCAGCCTCTTTATCACCCCCCGCTTTAATATCATCACTTTCGGGCACAACCTCCCAAATGTATTTTGTGCTTAATCCAAATTCCTCAACAAATGCCTGAGCCGTATATTTTTTCCCTGAATACAGGTAAATATTATCCCTTGCAACCTTTCCATCTAAAGTTACTTTATCTAATCTTGGTGAAGGCTTTTCAGGAGCTTTTCCAGACCAAACTTTTTGCACTGCATCGTATGTTTCTGTTTTTTCATTCCCTATTGAAAAAACACCATACCAAGTACTCGTGGTTTCTTGTTTTTGACCCCATAAGAAAACATAAGACCCTAAGCAATGAGAGCGATAATCCCAAATGTATTTATTATATCTAAGGGTATATATTTCTGCTTTCTCTTTGCTTGTTTGTTCTATTGGCACTCCCCAAGCTGTTTTTTCCACCTCCCAATGTCCTGTAGGTCCCCATTCTGTAATTAAAAAAGGACCTTTCCATCCATATTCGGCAATTTTTGTAGAAACCTGATCAATCTCTCCGTAGGTATTGCACGAATAAATATCTAAATCAGGGCATCTTTCCATTATTAGTTTAACTTCCTCTGGATCCAAGCCCGCAGTTACGGTTGTTGTTGGATGATTGGGGTCTAACTCATGAATCATTTTGGCGATATCTTGAATTGCATACCAAACTTTTGTGTTAGAATAAAATAAATCGCACTCATTTCCAATTCCCCACAGCAAAATAGCAGGATGGTCTTTGTATTTTTTCACAATTTCTGTAAACCTTGCCAATTGCTTAGCTACTGCTTCTTCGTCATCATAATTAAATCCATGCCTTTCGTGGCCTACCCATAAACCAAACATTACAGACAATCCTTTACTATGTGCTTCATCTAATATTTTTCCGGCCTCATCGGCAGCCCAAGTCCTAATAGAGTTTCCATCTGCCTCAATAACTTCATCTAATAATTGACTTCCTCCTGCACCTTTAATATAATATGGCTCACCACCGCGAGTTAACTGGTAACCATTTGCTGTTTGAACAACCTTTACAGGTATTGCCTGAGCAAAAATTTGAGTAGAAAGAATTAAGGATAAAAAGAAAAATAGATATCTCATTTTTCAAATAATTTAATCTGATTTACTTTATAAAGTTTGGCTGGTCTATGGTTTACATTTTTTTGCCTTTCGTTTAGGGGAACTAAAAAGTCTGCAGCTAAAAGCCTTTTTCTAAAATTGGCTTTATCGAGCTTTTCACCCAATACGTACTCTACCATATTTAAATACTCCAGAAGGGTAAATTTTTCAGGCAATAATTCAAAACCAATTGGCTTATCGCTCTTAAGGTAATTTCTCAACTTCCTTAAGGCATTATCATAAATATCATTATGATCAAACGCTAATTGAGGTACCTCCGTTAACTCTACCCAACTTAGCTCTTTAACCCAACTTTGGGCTTTAGGATTAAATTTATCAAGGTGGTTCATTGCAAAATAACCTACAGTGATTACTCTACCTAAAGTATGTCTATCAACTTCACTAAAGGCTCCAAGTTGCTCCATAAAAACATCTTGCAATCCAGTTAATTCAATAAGAATACGCTTTGCACCATCCTCTAGATTTTCTTTGGGATAGATAAGGTCTCCCGGCAAAGCCCATTGATCTTCATAAGGTTTGGCCCCCCTCCTTATTAGTAATATATATACCTTACCTTCTTTGTAACCGAATATCACGCAATCTACAGATACCCCAAATTGGAAAAACTCGTCTAAAGGTATATCATATTTATAACCGTAATATTCAGCAGGTTTTCTTTTCATGAATCAATTTTAACCTTTCAAATCTATACAAAAATTTTACTTATGGTAACTTTTACCTTAAACTTATGGTAAATTGTACCTTATTAAAAAAATAATCTTACTTTAGCGCGTTAATAATTTATAACTATTATGAAAAAAATTTACCTATCAATGATTCTAGCGCTTTTTAGCCTTTTATCATTTGGCCAAACATCTCCTTATTGTAACACTCAAGTTTTTCATTTTGGAAACACTGCTGAGATTGCTTCTGAAGCTAATCTCACCATTGCCAACATCGATTCCACAACGTTGAGATTCACAATCTCTTCAGCCACTTCAGATCCGGTGGATGATTTAATTTTAAATAATACTCAAGGTGGTGTTCCTTCCGCAATAGACACCTCAGTTTCGGGTCAATTGAGTAGAGACCTTGTTTGGGCAACCAATGCTCCCGACACCGTTATATTTAATGTGTTGTGGAGTAAATTGACTTTTGGAGGTAACTGGCAACTTATTAGTGGAGGTAATGATACCATCCTCTTTGCTGATACCTGCTCTTCAACTCCACCTCCTCCAACAAAAGCTCAGATCGACCTTCCAATTACTTGGAACGATACCGCAAATGTTGATTACACAGTAACTG
>JAAZVO010000330.1 GCA_018623405.1 Crocinitomicaceae bacterium | reverse complement strand
TTTAGATGTGCATCAAGGAAATGGAACAGCTCAAATTTTTGAGCATAAGCAAAGTGTTTTTACCTTCTCTATGCATGGAAAAAACAATTACCCATTGCATAAAGAAAACTCAGATCTTGATATTGAATTATTAGATGGAACTGATGATAATACCTACCTATACATTTTGAGAGAAACCTTGCCAAGAGTTATTGATGAGCAACAACCAGATTTCATTTTTTTTCAAAGTGGAGTAGATGTGCTCAAGACCGATAAATTAGGAAAGTTAGGCTTGAGCCTAGATGGTTGTAAAGAACGAGATAGAATAGTTTTAGAAGCATGTAAAACCAATCAAATTCCTGTGGTAGCCTCAATGGGAGGGGGATACTCCGAAAAAATATCAGATATTGTTGAAGCACATGCCAATACCTACCGTTTGGCGCAGTGGTTATTCTATTAATTCTAAGGCTAATTTTACAGCCTCATGCCAATATATCAACTATCTGAAAACATATTTTTTCCCCCTGCAAGGTTTGCCACTTCTGATGGTTTATTGGCCATTGGCGGAGATTTAAGTATTGCGAGACTTACCGAAGCTTATAAGAATGGAATTTTCCCTTGGTATAATGAAGGTCAACCTATTTTATGGTGGAGTCCAAACCCAAGATTTGTGCTATTTCCTAAAGATTTAAAAGTTTCAAAAAGTACCAAACAAGTTATTAGAAATAAAGGATTTAAGGTAACTCTTAACCAAGATTTTAAAGGTGTAATTTCTAATTGTCAGAAGTTACCAAGAAAAGGGCAAGATGGCACTTGGATTACAGCAGATTTAAAAAAGGCCTTTTTAGAATTTCAAAAAGAAGGATGGGCCCATTCAGTAGAAGTATGGCAAAATAATGAATTGGTAGGAGGGTTGTACGGTGTTGCCATGGGGCAGGTTTTTTTTGGCGAAAGTATGTTTACTAAAGTGAGTAATGCCTCTAAGGTGGGGTTCATAAAATTAGTAGAAAAATTAGCCCAATTGAACTTTAAACTTATTGACTGTCAGGTTTATACTTCTCACTTAGAAAGTTTGGGAGCAAAAAATATTTCAGGTGAAAATTTTACCATGTTGCTCAAAAACCTTGTTGGAGACATACCTCAAAAGTTGAATTTTGATGAATAGGGAAGAAGCACTTTTACTTTTAGACCTAAAAACGTTTGATGAGGAAGCAATTGAAGATGCATGGGAAGAAAAATTCTTTAAAGAGAAACAGTTCTTCCTATCAAGAGTACCTATTCAAAAAGTGTTTAGTAGCCACTTAGAAAAGCTTGATAAACTTGAGTCTGTTTACCTTTTTCTTACTGAGACCACTAAAAATGACTCTGCTTATTTACCACCTCAAGATTTTAATCCTTCTGAATTAGATAGCATTTTAAACGCCCAAACCAAATTAAAGATTCACATTGCCAACGCACAATCATTAGCTGAATTAGAAGTTGCTGTTTCAGAAATAATAAAACTTGAAAAAGCCTATTGCCAATGGGTGTTAAACACTTTTCAGTCGGAATTTTCTAATGACCAACAATTAAATATTTCACTTTCTCAAAAGCCTGATATTATGGATTTTAAAGCAGTAATTACCACTTATCAAAAATTGGGTAAAATAAACCTAACTCAAAACCAAACTCAACTAATTGAAAATGAATTAGCTAGGGTGAAAAAGTGGTTAACTACTTAAGATTCATCATTTTTAACGAGGTTAATACTAACCTCCACTTATATTTGCTCATCAATTCAAACATTATGGAAGAAAAACCATCACTTTTAAAATCGGCTATGAATTACGGTGCCATGTTAGGAATTGTGCTGATTGCCGTTTCGTTGATTTTTTACCTATTAGATATTACAGATTCTACCATTAGCACAATTACAACTTCTGTTGTTACCTTAGGAGGAATTTATTATATACAAAGCCATTACCGAATGAATGTGCTTGGAGGTTATATGTCTTACGGTGAAGCATTAGGAGTTGGTGCTGTTTCCATGATTTTTGCCTCTGTTATTTCAGCCTTTTACCTCTATATTTTTCTAACTTTTATTGATGCTTCACAAATTGACATTGCTATGGAGCAGGCTTACAACGATATGGTTGAGCGAGGTATGGAAGAAGAGCAAATAAACCAAGCAATGGAATTTTCAACCATGTTGATGACTCCGGGAATGATGGCTGTAATGGGATTCTTAGGCTCTGCATTTTTTGGTTTTATTTTTTCATTAATCACTAGTATTTTTACCAAAAAACAAGACCCTTCTATCATTGAGTAAAATTGATATTTCAGTAGTTGTTCCGCTTTTTAATGAAGATGAGTCGCTTCCTGAGCTTTCTGAGTGGATTGCCAAGGTAATGGCAGCTAATAATTTCTCTTTCGAGGTATTGTTTGTTGATGATGGAAGTAAAGACAACTCATGGAAGGTTATTGAGGAATTGACTGCTAAAAACAGCGCTTTTAAGGGAATAAAATTTAGACGGAATTATGGTAAATCTGCTGCATTAAATACAGGGTTTCAAGCTGCAAAAGGAGATGTTATCATTACCATGGATGCCGACTTACAAGATAGCCCTGATGAAATTCCTGAACTATACGATCTGATAACCAACCAAGGCTACGACCTTATTTCTGGTTGGAAGAAAAAGCGTTACGACCCTATAACCAAAACAATTCCTACTAAACTATTTAATTGGGCTACACGTAAAATGAGTGGAGTAGAGCTGCATGATTTTAATTGCGGCTTAAAAGCTTACCGAAAGGAAGTTGTTAAGGCTATAGAGGTGTACGGAGAAATGCATCGTTACATTCCTTTTATCGCAAAACGTGCAGGGTTCGATAAAATTGGCGAAAAGGTTGTACAACACC